>CAZKFO010000009.1:0-28924 GCA_964552145.1 uncultured bacterium
CCTGCGCAAGCAGAGAGCTTGCGAATATTAGACCTAATAATATTTTCTTCATCTTAAACATCTTATCTCACAATAGCAAATTTACCTATATGCTTACAGGTACTTTTTGAATTCTTCATTGTCTCTAAAGTGTAAATATATAACCCTGGAGAAACCTCCTGATTATTTACACTTCTTAAATCCCAGAATGCCATACCATCACCCGCATCTTGATGCGCTTCATCCTGAGTCCAAACATGCTCGCCCGTAACAGTATATATACTTAACTTATATTTTTCAGGGAGATCCATAAATGACATTCTTCTCTTATATTCAGATTCATTGAGTTCAGACCTTCCAAAATATGGATTTGGAATAACCCTAACCTCATTACAATCATCACCTGTATTCTGAGCGCCTGGAATAACCGTAACAAAATTTTGATCAAGAGTAGTCGTTCCCTTTGCACTTTCAATATTCTGATATCCATTTGGCCTAGCCCATCCATCTGGGTTCGCATCAGCATAAGTACTGTCTGGGATTCCCATATCATAAGATACCACAGAATAAGTATACTCCACGCCGTTCATCACATCTTTATCTATATAATAATATCTACAATCAGTAAGCCCATTATCTAACTCAACACAATCAATACCAGAATTCTCATCAGTATCATGCTCACTTGGCATGCCAGTGTTTTCACCTAAACTAAACCAAGGAGCAAGAGGATCAATCCCTTGCACATCCATTCCCCTATAATTATCATCTGCACCACAATCGCCACCAATCTGCGGAGATTTTACACAATGATAGTAGTCTTCAGTATACGATAAATCAAATTGTTCAATAGGCCTCCAGCCAACTTGAACACCAGCATTATTCATAACTTTAGAAGAATCTGCTCCCCATGTTAAGCCACCATCTATGCTTTTATAAATTTTATAACCTTCAAAATCATAATACCCTGTTACCACATCTCTTGAGGAGTCAGCTTTCATATCCCAGTACAGCTTAACCTCTTGATCAGCTACCTCAGTATCAACAGTTGGTGTTGTCGGAGCAGTAAAACCTTGATATTTTGCATTGTACATTACTTGTGCAAATTCAGCATTGGCCAAAAGATCCTCCATATTCTCTCCAAAAATGACGCAAAAAGAAAATGGGACTGAATCTTGAACAGCAAGATCAAATGGGCCACAAGTCATTTCCATAACGCAATCCAATCCAAGAGGTTCTTCTATAAAGAATTGCGTTTCACGCAAATCTTCAACATTATCAAAATGTGGATTGAACGCTGGATCTAGATCATCTAGGTCAGGGTTTGCATGAAAAAACCATGATTTTTCATCATCGGATAGATTTGTTGTATCGCCTGCCATAATCTTATACTGTATTTCTTCCTTATTTCTAGCTTGATCTTTACCTGGATCGCCTGCGCAACAACCTGAGCCACTTTCCCTATATACAACCCCAGGGCGATTATACCAATCAAACCAGTGCCAGTCAGTCATTTTTAGTTTTTCACCAGTATATATATCAGGTATCCCATCCTGATTAAGATCCACATTCTCAGTAGCAAGCGGAGAATCAAGCATTTGAACAGCAACTAAGCCAAAATCACTTCCATCAACAGCAGCTGGATCCATACTATATCCAAAAGCGCTGTTGCTTTGACCATCCCAATCACCAATTACAGCGATACTAACCCTTAGTTCCTCTCCATTTATGACAGGACACCCTCCAGGATAATAATCTTGAGATGTTTTACAGTCAACATACTCCATATAATCCTCATTATTCGTATGAACTGAGAAATTTCCACTAAGGTCAGCGGTTAAAACGTCTGCATCCATATAAAAACCGAGAGTTAAATCCTCATACGAAAAACCTTTCGCATCATTTAGTTTAGTTCCATCAGGCATAACCATATCATGACTTTCATTTAACACCCAAACAGTCACAAACATAATATCCTCTGCAAATGAAACTCCATACGAATGAGCTGTAGATTTAACCTTTAGCCCCAAAGGATAGCCTGTCTGTTCATATTCGTTATTACTATTCACTATATTTCCTCTATGAGCCCATCTATCATCAAATTCCATATAAACATCATTATCAGACGTGAATCTACCTGGAACCTGCTCCCAGCATGCATCATTTTTTCGATCTCCATCACAGCCAGGTAAACCCTCATTAAACTCCTGAGCATACCAACCTGGCCAGAATGAATTGGTTTCTCCGGTCTCAAGATCTAACTTTTTTGGCCATGTTTGAGAATAAGAACTATGAGCAAGAAGAGGATAAGTATCACCTTGATCAGAAAATGGAGTGTCGGCAAAGATATCTCCTGAATCATACTCCAATCCATGAGTATTTTCCTTTGCCTTCGATGTTGCTTGCCAATCTGTATTTGATGCAGGATTCCATCTAGTTAGCCATGACTCCTGAGATGTTGCACCATAAAATATATAATCATCATCACTCGTCCATACTTCACCATCTACACCATACTCATATAAATCAAATTCATCTTTTCTTTCTTTTAGTGATGGTCTTAAAGCCCATGGATAAATAGCACCTATCATAGCATTAGACTTGTTAGGGTCAATGTCTGAGATAGATTCAGAGCGCGTGCATATACACACTCTAGAATATGCACCACCTTCACCATCACCTGTAGCAAAATCAAATGCCCATTGATTATAACCTGTAAAGTCAGATATTTGATTTTTCCGGATACCTACTTTCCCTCTATCATTTTCAGTCTCAAATACCATCCCTATATACCTACCGTTAACTCTAGGTGGAAGCTCTGTTGGCCAGGATGCATAAGAAGTATCATTGGCAGTAAGCTCATTTATATTTAATTCCCACCCCGCATCTGGGTCCGAATAGAGATCCTGAGAACACCAAACGCTCAAATTCTGTCCATACTGATCATACCAAGACTCCTCATACTCTTCCATATCTGATTTTGACCAGCTAAAATTAGAGCTATATTCATGCCCTTTAATTCCTGCAACCATCGCAACATCAGCAAGGTAAGAGTATTCACCCCATAAACCATTGGGAAAGAAATCCCACTCTATAAATTCTCCGTAATTAACAACAGCATTTTTTACTTTTCCTTTCAACAGGAAACCTTGCGCTCTATCTGCCATAGGATCACTAGGATATCCGAATTGTCCAATTCCTCCTATCCTACCAGCAGAAACTCCTGGGGCTGGCCCCGAACTAAACTCTTGACCCACGCCATGATACTCATCTATTTTAGCAGAGAACAACATAGAAAAGATAATTAAGGATATTATAATTCTAATTCTGTCCATATTATTTAAAATCAAACCTCATAAAAAAGTTTATTTGCTGAGGAGACATATACATCCATGGTCTATCATAAAATGCACTAGAAACAGATCCTCCCTCTTGAACTAAAGCAACTCCATCTGTATAATACTCCCCGGGATCTTCTGCATTACCAGTTAATTCATAAATATCAATTTCATTTTTACTATTAAACACATTATAAATGTTGAGCCCCAGAGATACCTTGAAATCACTAAAACTTATAGATTTGGAGAACGCCATATTCGCCCAGTACCAATCAGGTGACCTCATTGTGTTTTTATTTAACGTATCATCCTCTGGCTTATCTCCTCTAAAAATCTGTGGAGTATATGGAAACCCTGACTGATAGAAGTGTGTCATAGAAGCAGTGATTCCAAATGGCAAGAAAGTATATAGAGAAAGCGCTAAGTCATGCGTTCTATCATAAGACATTAAGTATTCTTGAGATGGGGCATCAACATACTGATCACCAAATGCAGACGCATCATAGTCTCCATTCGCTTTAGCTACAGAATAGGTATATTGTAGCATAGTATTAATAAGAAGCCCTCTGTTTTCTAATGTGAAATCTATACCCTGCGCTGTACCATAGTCTCCATTCGCTGCAACTTGATATGTATATATGCCTGATCTGTATGTTTTGGCTGTTACAAGTTGATCCATATCTTTTACCCAGCCCATTAATGAAAATGCCCAGTTTCTATTGAATTGAACGTTGAAACCAAATTCATAAGACTGGGTCCTAGATGCTGTCATTGTAGCATTTCCAATCTGGCCTTCACTATCTTCAAATGTGTCTTGAGGAGAATCTGCTCTATTTGTATTTCTATATACATTCTGATAAATAGGAGTCTGGTAATAGAGTCCATAATTAAATGTAAATGTTGCCTGGTCTGTAATTACATGGCTAAATCCAAGTCTAGGACTCACCTTCCAGAGCCACTCTGCATCCTTGAAAAATACTTTGCTATATGGAAGCCCTACTTGGGTTGTAATCTCTTCCTCGCTTTGATATTCCCCATCCATTTCCGTGTCATCCAGATCCTCGCCTGGATACAATCCTTCTGTATTATCAGGACAAATTGCATCAGTGCCGCAATCCCTCCATAGGTAAGGTTGATATGGAGAATAGTCTCCCGTATTAGGGTTTTCCCATATTTTTGTTTTATAGTGAACACCATCTACTCGAATACCTGCATTGATAACCATCCAAGGTACCTCAAAAGTATTCTGCCAGTACCCTGCAATCTCTATAGGCTCAACATAATCATTCCATTCATCATCTCCATTAAAATCGCTATAATTCTCGCAGGTATATTCATCTGGGGTAGATGGATTATTATCATGATCACCAACACCGCAATCCCAGGTGCCGTTACCTTCTCCAAAGTCTGCTTGTTTTAGGGAATCATCTAGATAACTAGTATTATCAAGACCAAGGTCATCCCAATATTCTGCAAACCTCTGCCTGATTGCACTGCCGTCATCCCATGGATTCTTGATCTCGTAGAAATTCAACTTATGTTTCTTTAGATCTGTACCGATACGAGTTCTCCACTTATCTGTTAACTGAGAGGTGATATCCAATCTTATCTCATTTGTTTCTGCTGTTGAAGTACCATAAAATGCATCAGAGCCACCAAAAGCACTTCCCTCAGTCCAGTACGTAAAATAATCTTCATTAAATCCTGTTGAATTATACTCTGATACATTTGCATAGTATGGATCGTTTTGAATATTATATAACCATGTATTCTCATCAAAAAACTGTTCATAATCAACATACATCTCTGGTGTCAGCCAATAATCACCATCTCTAAATTTAGATTTGCTAACAAGTGTGGGGGGAGTCCATTTGTTGTTTTCGTCAACATCAAAGCTATACTCATCCCATATTCCATTATCATTCTGATCTATAAAATCTTCACCACTATTCCAAATTCCATCACCATTTAAATCCGTATAATGTTCATGTTCAAATATGTCAATCCATGGTTCATTAATATCTCGAGTACCATTTCCATTCGCATCATAATATTCAGTGAAGATACCATCACCATTGACATCTATAAACTCTTCAGCGACTTCCCAGTTATAATTTCCTGGTCCGGAGTGTGCTCCATAGTACCATCCACTGCTCCATTGGTCTGGTCCATCACCATCTCTATTTGTATAATAAATTTCAGTAGGGTTAACTGCCTCGTTTGGATCAAATGGAATTTGATCTTCATTGTTCACATCAGATGTCATACTCGCATCAGTATATGAATATATAGGTGAACCTGCACCGTAACTATCTTCAAACCAATTTGGATAACCATCATTATCAGAATCTAACCACCTTGAACCAATAAATAGATCCTGAATAAAATTAGAGTATCTAAGTGTATAGAAAGTTTTGGTTGAAAGAGTATGGTTTACCTCTACTGTATGTCTCCAGGTATCTCTAAAAATTTCATTTTGTCCAGCATCCCAATATAAAAACCTAGGACTAAATCCTTTTCTATGAGCATCAACATCCCAAAACGTGTAATTAACTCTCAACTTATTATTGAGCATATTTAAATTTAATTTTATGAAATAATCGAGAGTTTTATCAAATCCATAGGCTTTAAATCCAGCTTCTTGATCCCATGGAGTTACTAAATTGTCCATATTATCATCAAGATTATCTCCATATACCTTGTCATCAAACTCATATACTCTATATGCCTTATTATCTGTTAACTGGCCAGAGGCCCAGTAGTACAACCCATTAACAAAAGATAACTTATCAACAAAAGGAATTTTTCCTCCAAGCCCCACATTGTAATCATTATACCCTCTAAGCTCATCATATTCATTCCCCATGGCAGAGCCAAGGAAACTTGATTCATATTTAAATCTAAATCTAAACTTTTCTTTACCTGAAGAAGTGTGCATATTACTAACAGCTGACATAGCATCTCCATACTCAGAATTAAAGCCCCCAGGCTGCCAATCAAATTCATTAATTGCAAATAGATTTAGTCTAGTTCCGTTTCCAATCCCTCCATAGAATGGATTTCTTATATAAAGCCCATCAATCATGTAGGCGATTTCACCAGAACGACCTCCTCTAACATGAACTTCTTCTAGTCCTCTCTCTTCATGATCCGGAATTGCACCTTTCATTCCACCTTCAATTTTAACAACTCCAGACTGCAACGAATAAAGTTCAGATACATCTTTAATAGGAAGAGCCTCTATAGCCTCTTGACTTACAGTGATTTTTTTAGATGTAGTACCAGCTTCAACTAATTTTTTTTCTCCTGAAACAGTTATAACCTCACCTTCAATAGCCTCTTCAGTCAATACGATATTAAGCCATTGTGCCTGGTCCATACTAACTGTAACATTAGAAGTTATATTGGTTGCATAGCCAATCATTCTAGAGGTGACATCATATGTTCCAACTTGGATATTAAGAATAATATAATTTCCATCTATATCTGTAGTAGCACCCTGGCCAAGCTCTTCAATGAAAACTTGAACACCTGGCAAAGGGTCACCATTAACATCTCTAACAGCACCTCTTATCGTTCCATCTGTACCAGCGAATGAAAGTGAAAAAATAGCAGTGATAACAATATAGTTGAATATAATTTGAATCATTTAATTACCACCCCATCCCTCAAGATTTAATGGGAATGCCTGAAGTCCATATGTTCTCACTTTTTTATACTGATCATCATAAGTATCAACAGAATTCATGGTATTAAAATCAACCTCTATCCGGTTATCAAATAAGCCTGAGCGATCAGTGAAACTCATCTCGTCACAATAATTGCAATTTGATAACTCTAATTTATAATACCCATCAAAGTCATCGGGTTCATTAAATCTAAAACTAACCTCATCTTTAACTATTCCAATGCCCTTGGCAAGCCAAACTTTATTTTCCTCTACAATCTCAAGATCAGGTCCAAGCATTACAGTTTTTCTTGTTCGTGTAATTTTAAAGACATCATCAAGCTGATATTCACTATCAGGAAAAATATCATCCAACACTGTATCTAATGGTAAAATTACAGATTCATGTGACACTTCGTACGTTTCATATATATCGTAATATGCAAATGTCTCAGGAGAGTATCCTTGTCTGTACGTCTGATGAAATTCTCCATCCCTAAGCATTCCTCCGTAGGTATATAGATATGTTCTCTCTATTGGAAATTCATCAAAAACAAGGTAGTTACTGTAGTCTCCACCATCTATGTTCGCTCCAGGGGTTGTAACAGGTAATGAAAAGTAGCTATCGTGTTCAAGAGAGACAATGTCCCCATTTTCAGCCTTTCGATTTAGAAAGTAATTTGCCTGTCTTCCATCAGAATCATACCAAGAGGTTTTAAATATATTATAATCAACTGATTCTTCAGCTATCATATTTTCAATAAATGGATAGCTATATACAGCTCTAACGCTATCTACTAAAGAAATCTGCTTAGTTTTAATCACCTCCTGTGAAGCTTCTACTATAAGCTGATAGCTTTCGTCAAACCATCTTGGAGTGATAGAATCATTTTTATATATATATCTGAAACCTGTTCCAGCAGAAACATATGTCGTATCATTATCAGAAGGACCAGGTAGAGCCCCTTCATCAACCACCATCCGTTCTTGC
Source organism: uncultured bacterium (assembly GCA_964552145.1). Classification (GTDB taxonomy): domain Bacteria; phylum Fidelibacterota; class Marinisomatia; order SCGC-AAA003-L08; family D37C17; genus TMED161. Next base: position 7,976 of record CAZKFO010000009.1, read on the forward strand.
TCTACCCAAGTATTGTTCTCGCTATCCCAAGAGGCCATCATTGTTGCTGGCTTTAATTGGCTGCCCATCTCATATAAATCAGAAATTTCACATGACGATGCTCCATCTATGCACTCTTCTTCTGCATCTTTTTGAAAATTACCTAAATCACAAAATGTGCCTGTCCAGTATCCGGTCGTCAGTGTATCTAAACCATCTATAATTGTAATAGGACACTCGGACGAAATAATACCTTCGGCTCCATCACGACGTCCATTACAATTTCGATCAAGATAATCCTCTCCTAAATTATAGACACCGTGGTCTGGGTCTTCTTCAGGATTAATATCTATCCAAGGCTCACCAGGGTCCTGGACCCCATTTCCTCTATCACAATACAATTCATCTTCATTCCAAAATCCAATGTTTAAGCATTCGGATTGGGTGATAGTGGCTTCAGCTAAATCTTTCTGGCCATTATCGTTACAATCAGTACTGATCTTAAAGATTAGTGAATCGGTACCCAGTACCCATTTGTTAAAACTAAAGCTCTTGATGAACGACGTATCTATAGAAGTATAGACGCTATCTTTTAGAGATAACTCTGTTTGATCAAAGTAGTATTCAGAATATATTTGATTATCAAGAGTGTTGTCCTCCCCTAAAGTCCACTGGCCATCTCCCATTGAATCATCCCAACTAGGATCTCCTTCACAAATAGTTCCAGCATCATTACAATCCGTGTAGGTAAAACCATTTAAATCATTATAATTTATATCTGCAATATAAACAAGAGAGTCGTACTTATCTTCATAGACAAGCGCATCAGATCTAAACCGACACTCAGAATCCACCCATTCGCAATAGTCGTATTCTTTAATAAAATCCTTCCATTTATCTTCGTTTGCTCCAATGGATACACATTTGTCTGGATCTCCAAGGTATATTGTTGCGTCTCTGTTATGTATTCTGCCAGTATCTGGGTCACCATTAGGTTTAGCACAGTATTCTCCACCTATTCCCGGGTCCCAGTCATCTTCTCCTTCACATAAGAGTGTTATAGCATCACAGCCACCACAATCCTCTATAGTATAAGCCTCAGATGGAGGCGACTGGACACTATATCTACCCTCATCTAAATCCCATGACAAAAAACCAACCCCCACATATGTATGGGAAAACTTGATTTCTTCAAATCTATATAAACCATCCTCACCACCTTCAGTAATAGAACCATCTTCATTTAAATCTGGACAGTCCTCCGTAATAGATGAGCATACTCCATTTTGGGTCTCATCAAATTCTTCTAGGGTAATCATAGATTCGTCAAACTGAGAAGGGGTGAACTCCAGGACATGATCAGTAACAGCGGAATAGTTTAATATATCTTCGGCTTCATCAAAATTAATAGGTTGAAGAATACTTAGACCTGTATAATAATAAAAATCAGAGTTGTATGCGGCAGAGCTGCTTAGATCGTAGAAATATTCATCTATATCTCCATTGATTTCTGATATTGAAGATTCATTTAACGTGCTCTCTAACTCAATCCCAGATGGAGAGTTGCTTGAAATCTCTTCTTCACATCCGACAGTAAGAATTATGAAAAAGGAAAGAAAGATATTATATATTAATTTCAATCGGTTATTCTCAAACTTTAAGCTATTTAATAAGGAATAAATTGCATGCTTATTCCGTTAGAAATACAGTCTTAAAGCTAAAAACAAAATGCATACTATTCAAGAGAAATATAATTAAATATTACTTAACAAGAACTACTTTCATCGTCTTATTTACTTCTTTGCTTGAGAAGCTTATAAAATATATGCCTGTAGGCATAGAAGACGCATTCCAGTAAGCGGTATAGAATCCAGCTGTTTTAAAGCCAGACATAATATTATCTACATACTCTCCATTGATATCGTAGATACTAATATTTATATTATCAATAGCAGGTAATGAAAAATCAATTTGCATAGATGGATTAAATGGATTTGGATATGGCGCTGACAATGAAAATTTATCAGGCACAGCGTTGTTTGAGTTTGTATCTTCACAGTCCTCACCGATACATGGACAATCATCTATAGTAATTGATAGATCATTATTGAGATCTTCAGATAACTCGTAACACTGTCCATCTCCATAGCAATCAAAGAGATAATTTTGTTCACAGGTACAGCTTCCATCCTCTAAACTTCCGCAGGTATCGTCCGCGCATGTAGTTCCTAGCTCATCTTGCTCGCAGGTACAGCTTCCATCCTCTAAACTTCCACAGGTATTATCCGCACACTGATCTAAAAGGTTCTGTGCACAAGTACATGTCCCTCCTAAATCTTCGCTTCCACACTCCCCATTAGCACACTGCTCTAGTCCTTGACCACCACATGAAGTATCGATGGGTACCACTACTATCTTCATAGGATCTTCAAAAGCATCCACTGGAATCACAATTGAATCCTGGATTTTCATATCAACAATCTCAATCGTTGTAAAGCCAAGACAAGCTCCATAGGTAATGAGTTCGCCATCTTCGTCAGTAAAGTACTCATCTTCATTTAGAGGACAATCACTATTAAACTCACATAATTGGTCAATAGATGCAGAATAACACTCATCAGGAATTTCATCACCATCTACATCGGGACATGCACATCTGGATTCAGTGTCATTATACTGGAAGAAAACATCTTTATTGTCTATATAAGTAAGGCCTTCATTCTCTATATTCCAGGCAATTAGCACACTATCGCTTGCAGATTGACCTTCTTTATTACCTGCTATATCCCATACTATCGGATCATCGAAGGATAATCCTGAGGAAGATCTTATATCAGAATAAAACCTAGAGCTTTCAATGTTTTCCCAATCTGAGGAATGATCGACATACAAGTCAACGGAGGTTGGTGCTCCTACATCTTCCGGCCCCTCTAAGTCATACGCATCGACTCCATACTCAAATAAATCACTTGCAACATCACTAAATCCAACTACTATTTGATCTCCCATGGAAGTATACGAACCGAGATGGATTGATGCATGAAGAGTTAATCCCCAGTAAGCACCTCTCTCATTATCATACAAGCTCTCATCATAAACTCGAGGCTCAAAGCTAAGCTCTAAATCTTCAGATGCATACACCCAATAGCCATAAAATGGATCAATAATATCAACAGGCCTATGCTCTCTTGAACCATTATCAAATCCAAAGATGTATGGCATTATTTTATGCTCATCTATTGCACCAGACCAGCTCAGGATATCTCCTTGCGCATCAATAACCTCTAACCACTCAATTGGAAATCTGGCAACCAAAGGATTCCCTATTAGATTCCAGCCAGGTCTCAATGCAATAGTTTCATTAGGTAAAATATCACCCTGAATTTCTAAATCTATACTTTCTCTGCTGGTAAGCAAATAATACCCTTGCCCATTCTCTATGCTATCAAACGCTGATGGATCTAATTCCTCAAAACTAAAATCGTTAGTTAAATCATCATAAACACGTTGATAGATAATGCCGTTTGCAGGCACAAGGTCTAGCGTTCCAAGCAATAGGGGGCTACTTACAGCACTATACCCCTTATTGTATGTATTTTGGAGTTCATTATTTGCAATAATAATCAAATAATCAGTTTCATCTATATGAACTTGATCTTCCTCATCAATAACCTCCACCCTAAACTTATTATAAAATGAAATAGTATCGGTTTCCATAACGGTAAATTCATATTCATATGGGAATTGTAGTGCTGCTTCATCTACAAGAGTATTCCATGAGTTCCCAGAGTCTTGTGATTGCTCAATTCTCACTTTTTTAACATGCTGAACATCCGATTCATTGAAATCCCAATCTATGCTTTCTTGAGATCCTGAGGCCATTATTTCACCTCCGCATGGAGATGTCATTGTAGGTATAGGAAGCGAGCCTGTACTAAAAAGTTTATACTCATCATCAGGTATAATAAAATCATCACTGGGAAGACAGTCTTTACCACTAAGTGTTGACTGCCCATCTACCATTATATATCCACAAGGCTCAGATGCCCCCGTCCCATTAAATGCAACTACAAAGTAACGATGTGATTCATTTGAATCTCGCGTATCATTAAAATTTTCATCTGAATATTCTTCTCTATCTGTAAACCCACCGCCCAAATCTGTACAATTATTATTGTAAAGCGTGCAATGCCCAGACTCAAATACCCCTCCAAGCACAGCACAAGCGGAATAGCTAAAGGTGCAAGCACAATTTTCAAAGTCTATATCTTCTTCAGAAAGTCCATACTCTTCTCTTATTATATTACAGGTGGTTTCATCAATTTCACAGATAGCATCATCCCACCTCCCATTTTCATTTAAATCTATATATGCCTCCCCTATAGGGTTTTGACTCGAAGGAGATAACTCTTCAAGCCAAGAGTCTGAGTATTCAAAGAACTCTCTGCAGCCATCCTCACCGCAAGAAGTGATACACTCATTGTACGTATCAAATTCTGTCTCAAAGGAAGAATTTTCACATTCATAGCTAACGTGTAGCTGATCATCTAGTTCTACAATTGGGGTGTAGGTTATCATGCGACAGTATTCTTCTGGTTGATAGTCTCCACCCAGCATCCATTCACCTTCACAATCCAAAGCACTACTTGAAGAGTAGTCGACATAATAGCTGTCTCTGTAAACAACATAATACTCAGCTAGCTCAGGCAATCCATTGCAGCTAGCGCTAACACAATAGCCTGGATCGGCAGGGAAATTTGTTCCATCTGCGTCTGGATTAGTTGGATCGTCGTAAGAAGATCTATCCCATGAAAGATCAATGTAATAAAGGCTTTCATCACCCTCAAAATACTCTACATCTGCAGGCTCTGGAACATTCCTGGTTACTGTAGCAGTTATATATTCATAAAAACTCCAATATCCTGATGCATCTTTCACTCTAAGCCTTACCGAGTAGGGGTAAAAGAGAATGGGATCATTATTTTCATCTACGCCTAACTCATCTTCATCAGGAAGTGTTAGAGTTAATACATCTACAGCGTTAGTTGAGAATCGCCACCAATAATCATCGGCATCCTCGCTAGATGGGAAAATTTGATTTTCAAAAAACCATGGATCATTATCCTCATAATCATCGTATCCTAAATAATTATAGGGATCACGTATCTCCCATTCATATTCAAGGGTTTCTCCGCTAAGACTATCTGGGTCAAATGATAGATTAACGTTATCAAAAATATTTATACAGTTTTCCCCATTTTCATCACAAGAATTCTCTTGAAATCCAATGATAGAAAGAGGGAATATACAATCAATAGTATTTAAATCTGCTGAGAGTATGTACCTAGATTGATCTACACCTGGATTTGCTTCTGGGATTGTATTTTCTCCAGATGATGCAGATAATGCAAAGGAGAGCTCACTATCTCCTGCGGTATTTGAACCTGAAATATTATATGTGTAACTCGTCCCTGTTCTTAGATCGTAATCCAAGTAAGATGTTGGAATATTAGAGGTGATATTAATCTTCAACTCTCTACCATCTTCAAAATCCTCACCTAAATCATACTGACCATTACCATTTGAATCTGTAAAGCTTTCCTCTAGGTCATATATACCATTTTTATAGCTAAGGCTATCTGCACCTAAACTAGAGGGCTCATAGTAATAGACCTGATTACATATTCCATCCTGTTCTCCCAAGTCTGGCCCATCATAGCCCTCATCTCCTGGGCAAAGACCATCCCATCCGCAATCTGACTCCTCACAAGGCTCAAAATATTCTATCTCAAAATCTCCATTCTCAGGCTCATCTATTAATTCAAAATCTTCCTCAGATGCAACAGCAAGATCATGTGGGAATATTATTATTCTATGTTCAAGGGCTCCAGCTATACCTACAACACGAGAAATTTGTTCTTCCAGCCACTGTCGATAAATTTTATAGCTTGTGGATGGATACCTATTAGCATAGTTATTACACAGTTCACTATCATCAATACACTCTTCATAGCCATCCCAACCAAGAATAATACTTCTAGAATTCTGGGTTTCTATAAAATTTAAATTTGGCGCTGAGGGGGGCTGGTTCCCTACAATAATACTAAGACTATTAGCACTTCCAGATTCAAATGATTGAGGAGTAAAAGAAACCGAATCTTCATCTGTAATTCTTTGATATTGATCATCCTGTTTTAAGAATACTGGGTGCCCACCAGCATCGCTTTCAAAATCAAATCCAAGAGATACATTTCCTCCCGGAGGTGGAAACTCTAACTGCAAATCCCAAACTTCAGGTGTTCTAGATAGATCTCTCAGCTTTCTAACATCAGTGGTGAATAAATCCCACTCTAAATCTCCAACGGTTACTCCCCACTCTGGATGTGGAAATGATAATGAAATCCAAAGATCAGAACCGCCTAGCGGTGGTTCAAATATATCATAATCATAATCATAATCATCAGAGGCATGAGGAGACATCCCTAGATAATTATGTGAATCTTCTACCATTTGATCGGCCGTCCAGCCACCATGGATAGTGGCCTCCAAATTAATCAGCCACCCTGAAATCTCTTCAGGGGTTCCACATATAGAATTAGTTAAATTTGAATAAAACACTACTTCACTATCATCAACATTAAGTTCTAGATAAGGAGTAGCTCTAAAACAATAAAAGGTATCAGCATCAAGACTACTTTCATAGTGAGGACTCTCCCCGTCATTTTCAACTTCTTGATATTCTTCAGTGCACTCACCACTATCCGCATCATCCAAACTACACTCATTCATCTCAATCTGAAATTTATACTCTGAGTTGGCATAGTGAGTGACATCTCCCTCCATGGACCAATACAATCTAAGGGATCCTTGACCTGCAATCAATGAATCTGCTTGTGCCAATGCAAGCTCATCTGTAACTCCAGATTCTTCATTGGAAAACGATCCTGAAGCTTCCTCAGGATTAACAGCTTTAATTTTATAACTATATATAGTTCCGGGGGCTAAATTAGAGTGACTATACATATAGCTCGAGGTAGAATCGATAAGTTCATCATTTGAAAAAATTCTATAAATTGAAGCATGCTCAACCTCACTCCAGCTAAGAAAAATTAATGCTTCAGAACCCTGTGGAGTATTAAGCACCGGCGCCTCAGGCGTGGGTATTGGCCCTATCTGAATATCATCAATACTAGTCATAGTAGAGCCGCACACATTGGTTGCGGTAATAGTAATATCATAGCTTGCAGACCATTGTAAATTGGAAAATACTAATGGAGATTCTGCATCCTGATTGCTATCAACCTCATCACCTAGAAGAAGTAGTGAAACCTCATAGGTGTCAGGAGTACCTATAGCAGGGGCTCCCCATGATAATTCAATAGAATTATCAATTACATTATAAGTGTACGGAATATCTCCCATAGGAGGATAAGAACACGTGCCATCATCTGCAGTTGCATCCGGGTCATAATCACATGCCTCCGGATCCATGCAGCCAAAATCATTAAAGGCTTCAAGGGCACCACCATATACATACGTGCCTAAATTGGTAAATGGTACTAGCTCACCTTCAATATATGAATCCCAGATCCCATTTGAGTTGTAGTCATAGATTGTATTAAATTCTTCTTCAATCGCATCATCCCATACTCCATTTGCATTTGTATCCTCAAAGGGCTCTCCTTCAGCGTATGTATTATCATCGTGCCACGGCATAAATCCAGCATCACCTTCGCATATATCCGTATTTCCAGGGATACAATCTGTGAATGGCTCAGCGGGGATGATTGGATCATGAATTCCATTGTTTTCACTTCCATTTTGATCTGGTTCGCTGTAGTCATCATCGGATGGACATACATTATCATACCCACAATCATCAAAATTCTCTTCGTAGTAAACATTAGAGATTTCCAATGGGAGAATAACATCATTTGAAGCATCGTAAATTTTCAGATAAGGAAGATCTCCATCTTGCGCATATCCTGCAAGCGCATAATTTTGACCTGAATCTCTACCCATTATGGGTATAGTAGTAAACCCTAAGCTATCTGCATAAGTCCAACCAAGGCAGATTTCTGCGGATGAAGTTATCTCTCCATCATCATTAAGATCTAATTGACCTATCTCATCTGTTGTAATTTCATTATCATAATTAAAGTCGAATCCGAATTCTAATTCATTTCTATTTATAAATACACCCACAACATCACAATCTATAGAGTCTAATATACAATAAGCGCTGTAGGTAACTCCTGTGGTATCAGCAGTAGAAGGATTCACTCCATCTCCAAAAGCAACTTCACCATCAACATGAATATTCTCAAACATATAAAAGGTCTGTGATGTGCTTTGACGGTACTTCCAACCAGTCTCCTGGTTAGGAGGAAAAGCAAAGATAAATCCAAAAAAGATTAAATAATAATATTTTCTAATTAGCATTAACATTCATAAAACCTTAACATCTCCAGCAAGGTAAATTAAATATTTATTAACTATAAAACTATATAATAGACACATAATATATTTACCAACTTATAAGAAGTTTTGATGTGAGAACAATCACAATTAAACTTACTTTTTATTGTCAGAAGCCCTCGCATAAAAATACAAGGGCTTCTCTTAAAATCAACCTACATCAATAAAGTACTATATAAAATATATTACTTCATCAACATTACTTTTTGTACTGCTACATCTGTTCCAGCATTTACTTTTATAAAGTACATTCCACTAGAAAGATTAGAAGCATCCCAAGCTATAGAATGATAGCCAGCATTCATTTGACCATTAGAAAGAGTTGCTACCACCTGCCCAACAACATTGTAAACCTTAATGCTTACATGGCCACTTTCAACCAAGCTTAAATCAAGGGTAGTAGTAGGGTTAAATGGATTAGGATAAGCATTGCTTAAACTAAACTCTTGTGGTCCAAGATATGAGCTTAAATCACCCATAACAACAACCATCTGGTCTAATAAATTACTAGGCACATCGATAGACGCTAACTCCTTAAGGTTGTACGCCTCTCCCTTTACAACTAGATGAAGATCTGAGTCGATATCACCTGTCATAGTCCAGGACAACGTTACGTCACCTGGAACATTATATGCTTCAGCTGAGATATTCCAAGTTTGGACATCTTCCACCTCGCTAATAGAGCGTACATCACTTGAGAAGTATGGAGACTCTGCCATGATTCCACGGCTATCTGACATCCCCACCCAATCGAATCTATCGATGTGCATATCAATAAAGTTAGATTGAATTGGATTAGGATGATCAATTTCATCTTCTCCATAAACAAATTCATTATTAGCATCTTCTTTTAGAGAGATAGTTACAAAGTCACCAGCTGCATCTGAAATAGCATCTGAAGCGCTAATCACTAAATCCCAGCCATTACTAACTTCACTCTCACGAGAAGTATAAGTATTAACATGTGGATCCACATGAACCTTCACATCTCTTGATGAGTGAACCCAGTAGCCACCAAATGGAACTAGATGGTCTGCGTGCATATGGGAATCAATAAACCATGTATTAATATTGTTTTGAATCCAACCAGCATTCGATGCATGCTCCCAACTTAATTCTTCACCACCATCAGCTTCTGAAACTGTAAGTAAATCAACATCTACCATAGTTACAAGAGGATTAGAGACCAAGTTCCAACCTTTATTAATGGTAAGTGAGTGTAGAGCGCCCGGATCATCTGGATCTCCAGTTACTGGATTTCCATTAAGAACCATATCATCACTGGATGCTAGCGCTAAATAGTATCCAACACCAAGCTCAAGCTTAACGTCAGTAGTATCAAACTCTCCTGCCTGAGTATAAGCAACCCAGTTTAATCCCCAGTCACCAAATGAATCCGTAGTACCAAGATTCTGACCTATAGGAGAAAGATATGGATCTAGAGATGGCCCGAACAAATGCCATCCATCCCACAGTGATTTTGTGATTGAATGAGCAGCCAATGTGAATGAGTCATTACTCGCATCATCATGTGTCTGCTTATTTCCACCATCATCTGAATCTACAGGGTCTGTGAGACCACCAATAGTTCCTGTTGAGTGATCATCATCCGCAGAAACAGCATAGAAGTTACCTACGTCTGTTAGTGTTACTTTAATCTTTCCATCATAGTGAATTTCTACACCATCAGAATTAACCTGAGCAGTATGACTACTATCTCGATCAGCTGAAGCTAAAATAGAAGAATATAGTCCATCTTCCCCTTCATCTTCATCTACATACCCACTCTGACTTAAAAATTCAATGTCAACCGATGCTACAAACTCTGGGTTTGTCACATGGATATCAACATCATAATCATCACCCACAGAAGCAATCTCCGCTCCATTCGGATTTAAAACAGTAACTGTTGGATCCGCGTGAGTAGTGTGATCTAAACCTGCAGTTGTAGATAAACTACCACCAGAAACGTCATCACTATTAAATGATGTTAGAGTAAATCTGTATGTTGTGTTTGAACTAAGTGCTGGCTCAAGGTGTAGATATTCAGTCCCCATAATTATCGCATCAGCACCCACGCAATCAGCGCCACAAGCATCAGCAGCAGTATCATAGGATACAATATCACCTTCTTGAACAAACTCACCATCAACAAGCACCTCAGTTAAAACCTCAAACCTATCAGTGTTTGCGTAATCAACTCCTGAACCAAATTCATCTGTCCAAATAAGCACCCCATTCTCATTAATATAAGGATCACCTAATCCCCATACAGTCTCATCCCATCTAATCTCAATATGCTTATAAGCAGTTGAAGGGTTTGTTACTTCAACGTTAGATGCTGGAAGAGCGTGAGGCTCATTTGAAATTAATATAGTAAGCTCATCAGAGTCTGTTGAATTATAGTTATCAGTAACAGTCAGTGTAAATGTATGCAATCCAACGCCAATCTCTTGATCGTTTGGAATTGGAGGATAACTACCTAACTCTCCTGAATCGCTATCTTCATCTACAGCATCTCCACCATCAACAGAATGAGTCCATGCATACTGAAGCTGATCACCATCTGTGGAACTAACACTATTAATAAATGTTATTCCATCGTGAAGAGTAATCTCTTTCGTGTCTTCTAGATAGTTCATAAACCAGTGCTGATCAATACCAGCAGAAGCCTCAGGCGCTGCATTTCTTTCTGAAGAAACACCCAGCACTCTGTATTCAGTGTGACTATCATCATATGTATCAGTCACTGTTAATCTAATAACATGGACATCTGCATCAAGGAACAAGTAGCAACCAGCTTGGTCATCACATGAATCGTCATTTGCAGTTGAGTAGCTAGTATCATCAAGATAATAGCTGTCATTAATATCCTCTAAATCACCAATCACAATGCCATCATTCATCTCAACAATTGGCTCACCTAAGTCGTACCCATTATTTCCATTTAGGTCATCATAGCTAAAGCCTGCCTGAGAAGAGGATATAATCTCCCAAGAATAAGTAAAGTCATCATTATCAGCATCACCAGATTGAAGCACAGTGTCACCTAACAATCTACTATCATCTAGGTATACATGCGCATTATTACCACCCGCTGTAGCTGGATCTCCATCGTGAGGAGCATGCCAAACTTGATCATCAGAATCATAACTATTGTTATCATTGTCATCACTTACAAATTCAGTGTATGTTACAATAGACTGTCCATCTTGGCCAACAATCCCTATGTACGCAACTGGATCTGTATTAGGCTCATCATCTATAGTCACTGTCTTAACATCATCACCACCACATGAATCGCAGTCAGTAAGATGATCTTCTAAACAATCAGATCCCTGGCCACCAACAAGACAGCCAAAATTATCTTCGTTATCATACACACTAACTCTTGTTGCAACACCATCTTCATCAAGATTATTCAAGTCAGCATCAGAGCCAGTTTTAACGTAGTAATCTGTTGTCACTACAAGTCTGTATGTAGCATCTTTACTATCACCTTCGTGAGCGTTTGAAATTGTAAAATCTACGTGGTCAGCAGTCAATCCATCATCAGAGTCAACATCTCCTGATTCCTTAGTCCATGAATATGTCATGCCAAAATCCGATTCAGCATTAAGAAGATTGGTATCATCATCTCTTGAAGCACTACCATCGATCCTAACCTCGATATCATCTGTATCTGGATTTCCATCATGCTGAACCTCGTAGTGTCCATTAGACTGTCCATCTTGGTCAAGACCAAAATCTGTTCCATTCTCATTAATATTATCAGAATCAGATCCAACTATACCAGCGTGAGCAGTTGAAGCAATTGGATTTAAGTTGTCATCCGTAGTCGCAGATGCATCAGACTGTCTGCCTGAAACCTCTACCGTAGGAGAATCTGCAGCGTGAGGGTTCACGTTATGACCCTTCGTTGACTCACCCACTACGTTTGTACCTGTTACAGTATAGTCATAGCTTGACTCCCACAATAGACCATAGCCTACACGTCCTTCTTGATCTTCTGCGTCTGTAGTTGAATTTGAAGTAATTTCTCTAAACTCAACACCATCTCTATATAAATTATAGTGCTCAGTTGGGTACCTATGGGCAATATCATTAATATTATCAGACTCTTCATCAAATGAAAGGTTGATTGCAAGCTTATCACCCTCTGCGCTAAAGTTTTCTGCAGTCTGTGGAACAATATTACCAATAGTAATAGTTACAACCTTAGGTATGCCCGCAGATAATAATTCAATAGGTATTGTTGTACCATCATCAATTAAGTAGTGCTGTCCATCAAGTTCTGCATATGTATGCACGTTCTGTGGAACTGACACTGGTGACTGACCATTTGAGTTGTGATTCGCAGTTGAATATAAATCAAATGTCAATGAAGCTTCACCTGTCATATCAGATACAATAGTCGCCTCAAATTCAATCAAGTTGCACTGATAACTTGTCTCTTGGTCATTCGGATCACCATCACATGTAAGCATTTCACTATCAAAATAGTTTCTAATATCCTGAGTATAGAAATCACCTAGAACATCTTGTCCATACTCATCATGCTCAAAATAAACTGCAATGTAGTTTGGAGCAGACCCAATAGGAGGCTCTGGAATATCAAAACCTGGATCATACCCATCACCTACAGCGCCTAAAGCTGTAGAAGCAACACTAAAACCTAAAATATTGTTTGTAGTATTTGCTGGGAACATCCCATACCCATCAATATCACCAGTAAGTCTCCAACCCCATCCAATACCTTCAACGGCAAGTGGAGCTGCACAACCAACAGCTGCGTCAGATCTGAAGTCGTCATAATTGTTAAGCTCATCCACTGCGTAAACATCTATACAAAGAACACCATCGTAGACACCGTTATTATTGTCATCAGTAAATTCTTCTCCATCATCATACTGACCATTTGAGTCTGAATCTACAAAATCCTCAGGCACAGGAAGACCATCATTGGCAACAACGGTGCACACACCATCACTGCAGCTACTTCCACTACCAACAAGAACTCCATCAAGCTCTAAGTCATATCTATCTGCATCCGCGACCTGGACAATTGTAAATGTTATTTTTGCAGGACCTGGAACAGTAGTTAGAATTTCAGGGGTATCAAGAGAAAACGCACAGCTACCATCATCATAGGTACAACCTTCTAATGTTTGATTTCCATACGCATCATATTCTCCAGTACAACCATCATTAAAATTATCTCCGCTAGACTCAGTACAACCATAGCACGCTGAGTTATCACCATCACAAACGCCACAATCATCCACTGTATTGGAGGAACAAAATGGAAGACCATCGTTACTGTTTGTCACATAGCCATCAACATCAGAATCAGATTGGATAAATGCTGTTTCAGAACAAGACTCTATAGTAGAGAGAGCATCACCAAGACCATCACCATCAGAGTCTTCATAATATGTATACTGACCAGGACCACCACAAACACCACACCCATCTCTTTCACTGTCAGTACAGCAAAGGCCATGTGCTTCATCTTCATAAGCCTCTTCATAGCCATCAGCATCTGGACATACACCTGCACAGTCAAAATCAAGACATCCACCTAAAGCAGTTGTAGTAGATCCTGTTTCAACAAAATACTCGCCACTGGCTGCATAGAAAAAGGTATAAGGACCATCCACAGCATTACAAGTCGCCTCATCTGAACTTTCACAAACTAAGCCATGATCTGCAGAAATAGTACCATTTAATTGAAAACTCTCAAGATTGTTAAATGCACCTGAAACAGGAGCTTGTTCAGAATCAGATGGAACAAACCAGAAAACGTTATCACCCTCTATAGCAAGAGGCATGACACCTTTTTGGGTTGCCGGCGTTGAATCATCACCATAGCTTGCATCAAATATTCTAAATGTAGGTACCTCACCTAGAGCCAAATAATCTTCAGCATATTCGTCAAGACCTGTCTGGCCAACAGTAGGTACGGTAATAAATCCACTAGCATCAGCCTCACCAACAAGCGCCCAACCAACGCAAGCATTAGAGCTAGAAAAAGCTCCAATTACATCATCATCACTTACGGGTTCACCATCGATAAGCACATCAGCTTTCTGAATAAAATAGAATGCCTGATTAGTCGTTATTTTATAAGACCAACCAGTAGCCTCTGATCTTACTGCCGGGAATATAAAGCCTAAAATTAGGCTAAGAGTTAATAAACGTTTCATCACTAGTCCTCCTCCAGTAGGTTTAGTTTTAACGAATCTAATTTCATTAAAAAACTTTATTATTATTTTTATTTGGCATGTAATCCATGAACCAAAATAGTAATACTACAATAACTAAATATTGATTTGTATCACATTATATCTAAAAACTTTATTTTTTTTTGATTTTGCAGGGCCGATAATTTGAATCTCGACCTCTATCATCCATTAATATTATAAATAATTTATTAGATTAAAGCAAGAAGTTTATGTGAGTAATTAGTGTATTTTACTTAAGATGTTTTAAAAATTCATTATCTGTGGATAGAATAATCCGAGTGCTTGGGTCAAAAACTTTTTCATAGGCATCTAGCGATCTCAAGAAATCATATAGTTCGGGATCCTTATTATAGGCGTCTGCATATATTTTAATAGCTTCCGCATCTGCTTCACCTCGAATTTTTTGAGATTGTTTATATGCATTAGATAAAATTTCTTTTTCTTTTTTAGTTTGTAAACCCAAAATTTCTTGTTTCTTCCCTTGTCCTTGAGCCCTATATTTTTCTGCGATCATATTTTGCTCAGATATCATTCTATTAAATAGTTTAGATTGCACCTGTGCGTTATAATCAATTCTTTTAAGCTGAACATCAATAACTTTTATTCCCATATCTAATTCATCTAGTTTATCAGATACATTAGATAGTATATCATTAATTATTTGAAGCCTAGCCCCATCTAATGCAACTTCATTATTTGCGGTGCTTTGCTTCCCACCTTCATCATATGTTTCCATAACCCTACTAGATGAGCGAATGATTTCATCCATACGCCTATTTGATATCTCATCTCTTACAATGCCATCAATAACATCATCAAGTCTCGATTGAGCTGTTCTTTCGTTCTTGGCAGCTTTATAAAATTTCAAGGGATCAGTAATTTTCCATCTTGCGAACGCATCAATGAAAACATATTTATCATCATTCGTTGGAATTTCATTCGCAGCTCCATCCCACTCAAGAATTCTTTTATCAAATTTTATAACTTTTTGGATAAGAGGAATTTTAAATTTAAGTCCTGCATTTATAATAGATCCTCCTACAGGCTTACCAAACTGAGTTACGATTGCCTGTTCTCTTTCATCTAAAATATAGATAGAGTTAGCCAAGATAATTAAAATAACTGCAAAGAACGTAGGTAGAAGATTCTTCTTCATTATTTATCACTCTCTTTATCTAAGTTTAAGAATGGAAGTACTCCTTCTAGCTTAGAATCTATTATCATTTTATTCTCCATCCCAGACAATACCTTTTCCATTTTTTCCAGAAATAATCTTTTCTCAGTAATCGCAGGTGCTTTCTTGTATTCCCTGAGCACTGCATTGAATAATTCAGCGTCTCCCTTTGCTTCATTAACTCTTTCAACCGCATATCCCTCAGCTTCAGTGATCAACTTTTCAGCTATCCCTTCCGAGTTATAGATTATTTTATTATACTCTTGATTCGCCTCATTAACCATAGTCTCTTCTTCCTGTTTGGCTCTATTAACCTCATTAAATGAGTCAGCTACAGGAACAGGAGGAACCACTCCTTGAAGCTGCGTCATTTGGATCTGTATCCCTGAGCCATACATATCTAAAATTTCTTGCATCTTAATTTTAGCCTCGTTTGCAATCGCAATTCTTTCCTTTTGAAGGACTTCCTTGAAGGATCTATCTCCTATCATCAATCTCATCGTTGCTTCAGACACATCCCTAATGGTGTTTTCAACATTTTTTACATTGAATAAATAGGAAACGGGGTCTTTTATTTTGTATTGAACCACCCAGTGTACTTCTGCTATCTTAAGATTACCCGTCAGCATCCATGACTCGTTCTCATGATTGTTTTTTGAGTAGCTTGTTCTAACACCTGGCTTGTTAGTTCTAAAACCAAATTCTTCTTTCCACTGATAGTCTACCTTTATTTTATAGACTGAATCAATTAGGGGGATTTTAAAGTGTAAACCCGGTTCAGTAGTGTGTAAATATTTTCCCAATCGAACGACTACCGCATTCTCATTAGCATCAACAGTATAAAAACACAAGAATGCAAAGACAAATAGAATACCCATGAATATAGGAAGTTTGATTTTATTCAAATCTAACTTGGGTATTTTTAAATCATTAATATTTACACTTTCCATAGGTGACAAATATAGTTAATTATAAACAAATAAATGAAAATTATTTTTTTATATCTTTGAAATTGAAGACCAAATGAACATATTTAAGTATGGGTGAAACTATCTTATTTGTAGTATTTGTATGTTTAAGCGCCGCAGGTGGAACTCTTATTTTTAAAAGGACTGGAAACTATGATGTGGATTATTTTACAAAAATTATTGGATGGGCCCTTTTTATAGTTGGCGCCTATGGTATTTTTGAACTAGTTGGTAGGTATATAATATGAAAATCCATATAGAATTTTGTGTAAAATGACATTATGATCCAGAATTTGAACGTGTTTCAAATCTAATAAAAAGTTACGACCCTAATGTTGAAATTACTTCTAATTCCATTCCCCCAAGATCTGGAGCATTTGAAGTTAGCGTGAATAATCAAATTGTTTATTCGAAATTCAAATCAGGACGCTTCCCAAATAATAATGAAATTAAAACGTGGCTACTAAAATGATTTATCAAAACCTGCAAATGCTTGGTTTGAAACCTCTTGTCAAGCTAGGTTTGGGACTAATCCTCATAGGATTACTAATTCTGATTTTAAAGGAACTAATTATACTAATTCTCGCTTCTATATTCATTATAATAGGCGCTTTGATTCTTAGTTTTGCATATAAAATCTGGCGATCTGTCCGTTAATAAAATGATATATTGTCCACTAAATAAATTTTATCTATATTCTGATATGGATGATTTTAATCACATTTATTAGTTGATTAAATTCTTATAATAAGCCTACAAATAGATGAACATTAAAAAATACATATTAGTCCTAGCATTATCATTTATCTATGCCCTAGATATCAACTGGTCGATGAAAATTAGCGCTGAAAACTCATCAGATATTCCTATTACAATGGGGTACTGTGATGAATGCTATGATGGATTAAACTATGGGACAGAAGACCAAGTTGATGGTGAGGGTGGTCTAATTAATCAGAATTACACTAATTTATATTTTTACAATCCCTCCTGGCTTGGAATTGAAATTGGTCCAAACTATCCCCTTACCACTCCATACTTTAATCAAGATCTCAAATCTACCCATCCACCCGAAGATCTATTAGTTTGGGAGATAGCAGGATCATGCGATCAAAATATTCAAGATTTATTTAGTCTGAACTGGGAAGTTGATAGCTTAGATATAGATTATCCAATATATCTATATGTAGATGGAGAATTTCCAATGAATATGCGCTTATTTAACTCTAAGTCAATTAGCTGTGATGCACTATCCTTTGAATATATAGTTGTAAATGACTCTACTTCTTATTTTCATACAAATATAAAGGTCCTAATGGGTGGTTGCGCGGGAGATCCTATCCAATCATACTATCAGGATCTAGATGATGATAATCTGGGAGCTGGAATCCCATCAGAATTCTGTGTTGGTGATCAACCTGATGGATGGGTAGGAAATAATCTAGATGTCAATGATAATCTCACTTGCGAATCAAATATAATTGATAGCTGTGGAATGTGTGATGGAGTTGGAGTACAAGAGGCCTGCCATTGCGAAGACACATCAGAATTAAATAGCGATGGATGCTGTGATGATATAGCCACAGATTGCGAGGGGGTATGTGGTGGAATCATTGAGTTAGATGCATGCGAGCAGTGTGGTGGTAACGGAATAGCCGAGGCATGCGCATGCGAAGACACTTCAAGTTTAAATGAGTATGGTTGCTGCGATAACATTATTACTGATTGTTTAGGAATCTGTGGTGGGAATGCAATTCTTGATGAGTGTGGAGAGTGTAATGGGAGCGGTATCAATGAAGGTGCTTGTGACTGCGATGGGAATATAGATGACTGTCTAGGTATCTGCGGAGGTGATGCAATAATTGATTATTGTAATAACTGTGATGGAAATAATACTGAATGTCTTGATAATGTATTTGGAAGTGGACCAAGTGATTTATATGTTCAAATAAACTCTAATGAGAATCAAATTAATCTAAACTGGTCATACGATGATATAAATGAACAGATAATCGGTTATAAATTTTATGAACTATTAGATAGCCAAGAATATATCCTAATAGATATACTAAGTGAAACAAATAATACCTATCATTCTATTGATGGATTTAGCTATGGGAATTACTGCATTACAGCATTTGACTACTATGATAATGAAACTAACTATATCTGCGAAGAAGCAAGTGAGTTTAGCAGTATCACAATAGAACTTCTTGATGGCGCTAATCTAGTTAGTTTTCCATGCATACCTGCTAATGATCCAAGCATTGTTAATATTTTTAGTTCTATAGAGCTATATATAGAAGATATTATTACAGAAGGTGCAGCATCATCTTTCTCTCAAGAGCAAGGTTGGATCGGGAGTATAAACACAGTAGATAGACGAAAAGGATACTGGTTGAAACTTAACGTAGAAGGAGAGCCTGGAGCCATGGACTGCAATGGTCAGAGTTGTACGTTTTTAACTATAACCGGAATCGGAACAGATTATAATACTAGCTATACCCTGCACGAAGGAGCTAATCTAATATCTTATATTGGGCCCGATGGAGTTACTATACAAGATGCAATCTCAGATGATGTCGAGCATCTATTCTACGCAATAATTGGTCAAGGAGAAGCTGCAAACCAATCTCCTACAGATGGATGGGTTGGTAATTTGACTCGATTTTATAATGGTAATGGATACTGGATTAAAATACTAACAGACACCCCGGATTTTGATTTTATATGGAATTCCGACATTACTGATTAGCACTAGATTACTTTGCTAAAGATCCCATAGGATCCCATGGATGCAATGCTACTGGATCCCTATCAAACAACTCTAATATTCTTTTGGGAAGATACTTCTTATCAATCACTACCTCGTAGTTATATTCATCAAACCAGTCATCTGACATAAGGTAATATCCTTTCGAACCACCTTTTTGCCCCCAACTATTCTCTACTCTCCACTTCGTTGATTTCCCTTTAACTATATCTACTCCAGTAAAGAGCATTGCATGAGTCATAAGGCTGTCTCCATACTCTAAGCGCGTACCTTTATTCATAAGAAAATCAGTTCCAAAGAGAGATTCATAGTCATATAATTTCATATCCATAACACCTAAATCTCGATGGAACATTTTACCAACGTCACACCCAAACCATACAGCTTCATTGCTTCTTATTGATTTTATAGCAGATCTCTTCATATCATCAATCTCTACATTAGCATACTTGATAATCTCACCGTCTACGACATTTCCTAAGAAACTAACTGTATAAAGTTCATTCATTTTCTTATTTCTCATGGGTGCATTTATTAAACAAACCTTATCTCTTAAATTTACCCCAGTATGCTTCTTATAAAAATCCAGTGGGGTTAAACCTGAATAGCGGACAAATTTCTTGTTTTTATCTCTAGTCTGCCAATCAAATGAATCGGGAGGGTTCCCCAAACAGACACAAAGCATAGAATATATCGTTGAGAGCATAGATTCTTTCGTCTTACGAAGCTCTGTCAGCTTTACTCCTTTTTTATTCATCGTTCGAAGCGTCCAAGCAAACTCTCTAAGCTTACGCGTTAAAAATTGATTCATCATTCTTGATTGACTGCTCTGGTAGCTTTCAGGCATTACGGATTGAGGTAACACTCCATACTTCTCTATTAGATTAACAAACATATCCCACTGCCCACCATCCTGAACTGGACTATCAAGTAAATACATCATCAACCTACTATCATAAGACTCATCAAATGTTTTTAGTATATTCTCTAGAAAATAGTTTGATTTTTCAAGCTTATCACAGAACATGAAATAATTTTGGGAAAATTCAAAATCCTTTAGGCTGTATTTCTCAGCGAGTGATATCCTCATAAGATTTAAACCCGCGAACCCCCAACATCTTCCAGAAGCCTTTTGATTGGTAACTTTTGACATTTCAGTACTAATAACATCTGAATATGTGTGATCAATTAGGCGAAATCCATCCCAATCCATTGCAATATTATTTATATCGCTTCGAACAAGTGCATTCCTTGTAATTTTAGATGAGCTACAAGACTTAAATTCTTTACTAAATTTATTTATATTTGTTTTGGAAATAGAATCTCTCATTA
>CAZKFO010000010.1:0-28709 GCA_964552145.1 uncultured bacterium
AGCACGTCACATCCACCCGCAATTGCGCATGCATATAAGCAAAAAGAATTATCTTCATACGTTGCATCTGCATTATAATTGCATGCAGTATCATCCATACAGTCGCTACCATCCCATGCAGTGATTAAAGCTGCTGCCCCTTCACTAGCAAATTGACGGTCCCCAAAAGAATCATAGCTCAAAGTAACACCATCAGCAGGTGTTAATTCCAACAATATTCCTGATCCTGATACTGCATCAGTCCATGTCCCAGCTGTACCTGCTTCACAAGTAACTTGATCTGTTGAGACTCCATCAGAACAACTTGCATCAGCTGATTCATCCACATCTGTAGTAGCTGGGTCATCTTCAACCGCATCAGTCCATGTTCCAGGCACAACCGTTTCACAAGTAACTTGATCTGTTGAGACTCCATCAGAACAACTTGCATCTGATGGGCCAGGAATACTCCCCCCATCAAAAGAGAATCCTAAAACCATAGTAGGACTTACTGAAATTGTAAAACCTGCTGCTGCTGCTGCTCCACCAGCTGCATTAGCCACGTCTCCAAATTGAGCTATTTGAATCCCTGCAATTGCCTCGGTCGTTGTATAATTAATGTTATTACCATCAAGTGATAAGCAGACCTCTGCTTCTTCTGGACAAGCAGATACCGCGAAAGAAATAGTTAGTGCTAAAACACTGAAAATACGAAAAATACTCATTTTTAAACTCCTCGTTGATTTATTATTAACTAATTTATTGAAACACACAAAATCTAGTCGCTTGGAAGTTACAAAATCAGAGAGGAAAAAGAAAATAGTTTCCTAATAATGAAAGTTAAATATTACTCAGCCCTGATTTTATATCACTAATAAGGTCATCAATATCTTCAATGCCCACTGAAATTCGCAATAAACCATTAGAAATTCCCAACTCTCTTCTCTTATCATCTGGAATGGATGCATGTGTCATTTTTGCAGGGTGGCAAATAAGGCTTTCAACTCCACCAAGGCTTTCCGCGAGAGTGAATATTTCTAATTTCTCGGTGAACTTAGAGGCTCTTTCGAATGTTTCTAAATCTATTGATATCATTGCTCCAAAACCAGGCTCTCCATTTGGGTCTAGCTGTTGTTTTTTAGCAAGCTCATGATGAGGATGATCAGGTAATCCAGGATAAAACACTTTTCCTATTTTATCACACTTACTAAGATACTCGGCCATCGCTCTTCCATTTTCATCATGTCTTTTCATGCGAACATGAAGAGTTTTTAGTGATCTCTGAGTGAGCCAACAATCAAATGGACCTGGTACCGCTCCAACTGACATCTGAATAAAATGCAATTCTTCAGCTAAGTCCTTACTGTTTGTCACTATAATACCACCAATAACATCACTGTGACCATTTAAATATTTTGTGGTGCTATGTACTACAATATCCGCACCACATTCTAATGGTCTTTGAAAATATGGGGACATAAATGTATTATCAACGACAACCATAATATTATGTTTCTTAGCAATTTTACATATTTCTACAATATCAGATAGCTGCATCATTGGGTTTGTTGGAGATTCTATAAAAATTAGTTTTGTATTTGGCTTAATGGAAGACTCTACATTACTAGCAACTGATGTATCTACCCAGCTTTGCTCTATACTAAACTTATTCATAATTTGATCCATTAATCTAAATGTCCCACCATATACATTTTCAGTTAATATAAAGTGGTCTCCAGCTTTAAATAATTGAGCAATAGATGAAATTGCTGCAAGCCCAGAAGAGAATGCAATCGCATCCTTTCCATTCTCGAGTGAACATATATTCATTTCTAAATTAGTCCGAGTGGGATTTCCCGCTCTTGAATAATCATAAATATATTCACCAATTTTATTTTGCTTGAATGTAGATGTCTGATATATTGGTAATGATACAGAGCCATATAGTTCTTCAGGTTTCTGCCCCTTGTGTATAGCCTTGGTTCCAAATTTTACTTTATTATTTTTATTACTCATCTAAACTCCATCCCTCAGATTGAATTAATTCTTGCGCTTTCTTCCATTTTATAATTTTTGTTTCACTACCCTTCCGTATTGTCACTCTTTCATTCCGACCAATTTTATTATTATTAATAATTGGTTGGCGAGTTTGAGGTGGAGGTTTTGCATACCCTCCTGCGCTAGATTGATTAGCCCCTGGGGGTGCAACAAAACCTAAATCAGGTGTATTATCTTTTTGTGTTTTAATATTAGTTAATGATGATGCTGACGAACTTATAGATGATTCACTTGTCTTAACTAAATTAGTTCTAAATACTTTCTTAATTGTTTCTTTATTAGTGTCATGCATCATCTCAGTAAACATACCAAAACCTTCTTTCTTATATTCAATTAAAGGATTTTTTTGACCATATGCCCTTAGCTGGATTCCTCCTCTTAGCTGATCCATAGAATATAAATGCTGTCTCCACTTTTGATCTATAGTAGTAAAAATGACAACTTTTTGGAAATTATCAAAAACACCTGCAGGTAATGTACTTTTCTTATAATCTATAATAATCTTTGACTCGGTTAGAATATAATCCAGCAGCTGATCTGATGTTGATAGGTTAGATTGCTTACTTGATATATCAATCCCAAAGACATCAAGAATATCTAAAGATATACCATCCCAATCAGCACCCTTTAATGAATCAGAACCATTTAAATGCTCATCAATTACCTCCATAGCATATTCTGATATAATTCCATTGAATAAATCTGTAACATCATCATTGTGAAGAGCATAGTTTCGTCTTTCATATACGAGCTCTCTCTGACTATTCATAACATCATCATACTCAAGAAGATGCTTCCTAATACTAAAATTCCTGGCCTCAACCTTTTTTTGCGCTCTTTCAATTGATTTGGTGACCATAGAATGAGTAATAACCTCACCTTCTTTAATTCCCATTTTATCCATAACATTTGCTATTCTCTCTGAACCAAATAATCTCATTAGATCATCTTCTAGACTAAGATAAAAAACAGATTCTCCGGGATCACCCTGTCTGCCTGATCTCCCTCTAAGCTGGAGATCTATCCTTCGAGATTCATGCCTGCCTGTGCCAAGGATAAATAGTCCCCCTGCTCCCTTGGATTCCTGATCTAATTTGATATCAGTACCCCTTCCAGCCATGTTTGTAGAAATTGTAACTGATGATTTCTGTCCTGCTCTTTGAATGATTTCAGCTTCCCTCTGATGCTGTTTAGCATTTAAGACATTATGAGGGACCTTTGTCTTTTTAAGCAGTCTTGCAAGTGTTTCAGACTCCTCTACGGACGTTGTCCCAACAAGAATAGGCTGCCCCTTCGAAAATAAATCTTCAATTTTCTCAATACAGGCATTGTATTTCTCTCTTTTTGTTTTGTAGATCATATCTTCATGATCCTTCCTAACAATAGGCTTATTTGTGTCAATCTCAACAACATCCAAACCATATATCTGCATAAATTCACCAGCCTCAGTAATCGCAGTCCCTGTCATACCAGCCAGTTTTTCATACATTCTAAAATAGTTTTGAACCGTAATCTGAGCCATCGTTTGTGACTCTCTTTCTATGCTTACATTTTCTTTGGCCTCAATTGCAGCATGTAGACCTGATGAAAATCGTCTCCCATGCATAACTCTACCCGTATGTTCATCAACAATTAATACTTTCCCATCTTTTACAATATAATCTACATCCTTCTCCATTAAAGAATAGGCGCGAAGGAGCTGATTTATTGTATGAATAATCTCACTTCTCTCAGCATGAAGTGATTGAGCTTTTTCTTTCTCTGCAAGTCTATCATTAGAAGAAAATTGAGAATTATTATCGATATCATGAAAAATCTCTCCAATGTCTGGTATAACAAACTGCTCAGGATTAGATGAAGATAATCTTTCTCGTCCCTGTTCAGATAAATCTATTATCTCACTCCTCTCATCAATACTAAAAAATAATTTCTCATCAACCTCTTGCATATTTTTTTCTCTTAAAAAATTATTTTCTGTTGTGGTTATAAGCTGTTTAATCCCTGATTTTTGCATGATCTTCATGAGCTTACTATTCTTAGGTGCACCTCTCAAGCTCATTAATAATTTTATCCCTGCTTGCTCTTTATCTTCCTCTAATAAATTTTCTGCTTCAGATAGAATAGAATTAACTAAATTATTTTGTGCTCGAATAAGAGATTCAATCTTACCTCTCCAATCTTTGAATATTTGATTTGATGATGAATAATCAGCTTGGCCTGACAATATCATTGGAGTCCTTGCCTCATCAACTAATACAGAGTCAACCTCATCAATAATGGCAAAAACATGATTTCTTTGCACTTGCTCAGATCCACTATATGCCATATTGTCCTCTAGATAATCAAAACAGAATCTGCTATTAACTCCATATGTAATATCTTTACTATAAGCATCTTTCTTTTTATCTCGAGACATTTGACTAAAAATGCATCCTACACTAATTCCAAGGAAATTAAACAAATGTCCCATCCACTGACTGTCTCTCTCTGCTAAATATTCATTTACAGTAATAACATGAACTCCCCTACCTGTTAAAGCATTTAAAGCAAGAGGTAATGTAGAAACAAGAGTCTTACCTTCTCCAGTTTTCATCTCTGATATTTTCCCTTTATGGAGCACAATCCCACCCATAAGCTGAACATCATAATGGATCATATCCCATGTCATTACTTGTCCCATAACTGTGAAACTAGTACCCATAAGTCTTTTAGCAGATTCTTTAACAATAGCAAAAACCTCTATGAGGTTATCATCTAAAAATGATGTTTCTATATCATAGAGTTTATCATCAATATCCTCATCTTTTAAACCATCAGACTGGAAATTTTCTTTTTCTTTCTTAATTAAATCAGAGAACTCATTTTTAATAGATACATAACGCTGTTTAAGCTCTTCATCACTTTTTGCCGACAAAGAATTCCCAAACTCTTTAATCTGTTCAACAATAGGCCAAATTTCTTTCCTATCCTTAATTGATTTGTCTCCAAAAACCCCTTTCATGATATTTGATAAAATTGACATTCTAAGCCTTGATTTTTATTTTTTTATTTGACCAATCATTAAAAAAAGAATCTAAGATTCCATTTACAAAAGCTCCACTATCATCAGTACTCATTGCTTTTGCAATCTCAATGCCCTCTGCAATGGAAACTTTTGGTGGGACATGTTCAATAAAAATAATTTCTGACATCACTAATCTTAATATTAGTTTATCTATTAATGTGATTCTAGTCGAATCCCAATTTGTTGATCTCGACATAATCTCTTTATCCAAAGTAGATTTATTATTGATTGAAATTCCAGCAAGTTCAAACGCATATTTTTGTATATTCTTTTTATATTTATCTAATTTATCTTGAAATAAATTTATAGAACTTACAATATCTTGTACATCTAATTTGTCAAGCTCCTTGCGCATTTTAATATATTTGTTACTAAAATTACCTGGAAGTACTGATAGCGCCATATCGCTACTAAGATCAATATGAGATAATATTTCACTCTTCTGAGTAAATCCATTAATAGAAGATGATATATTGAATATATCTTCAAAAAATATTTTATCATCTATCGAAGTGATTTCATTTGCATATATAAACTGAAGTGCTAAAAGGCGCGCACTCCTTTTTTCTTGTCTATTCATTTTATTAAATTCTGACATTTTAACGTCCCTTAAGGATATTCTTTCTTCTATTGGGTAAATAAAATGACTTAAGACTAGAAACTTTATGGATTCTCTCTTCAGCCTTTAAATCAGATGCTACATTTGTAGGGACACCTTCCTTCTCTGATTTACTAAAGATATCCATTAGTATATCATAGATATCCTCTGCTTGTGAAAAAGCCCGATCTTTATTGTAACCCTCAAGCTCATTATATACATTAATTAATCCACCAGCATTTATAGCATAGTCGGGTGCGTATAAAATATTCTTGTCCATTAAAGCTTTGCTATGAATCTTAGGATTGCTTAATACATTATTTGCTGCACCTGCTACTATGCTACACTTTAACCTCGGGATTGTATCATTATTAATAGTTGCACCTAAAGCACAAGGAGCATATATATCAACATCTTGGTCATAAATCTGATCTAATTCTACAATTGACACTTTGTATTTATCTACTGCTATGCCAGTTAACTCTCTATCAATATCACACGCAAAAATTTTCATCCCATCATTTGCTAAATACTTTACTAACTCCATTCCCACACTACCTAAACCTTGAACTGATATAGATAGACCTTCCAGTGAATCTTTTTTTAATCTATGCTTTACAGATGCCTTAATACCAAGATATGTGCCAAATGCAGTTAAAATCGATGGGTCTCCACTCCCCCCAAACGATTTAGAAATTCCAGTAACATACTTAGTTTCCATTCTTACATAATCCATATCCTTAATCGAAGTTCCAACATCCTCAGCTGTAATATATCTACCTCCAAGCCCATCAATAAATCGCCCAAAAGAACGAAAGAGTTCTTCAGATTTTTCTTTTTTAGGGTCTCCTATAATAACAGCCTTGCCTCCACCTAAATTTAATCCTGCAATAGCAGCCTTATATGTCATCCCCTTTGATAGTCTAAGCACATCAACTAACGCCTCTTTTTCAGATTTATAATTCCACATTCTGCAACCACCAAGCGCTGGACCTAAAACTGTATTATGAATAGCAACTATGCCTTTTAATCCAAGGGTTGGATCATGGAAATAAGAAACCTGTTCATGTCCTCTATTAATAATTTCTTCAAATATCATTATTTTAATAACTCCCTAGCAATAACAACTCTTTGTATCTCTGATGTGCCCTCATATATCTGCGTGATTTTTGCATCTCTCATTAACCGTTCAACCCCAGTTTCTGCGATAAAACCATATCCTCCATGGATTTGGACACATTGGGTAGATGCTCTCATCGCAACCTCCGATGCATAAACTTTAGCCATGGATGCCATATGTCCATAGCTCTCTCCTGCATCCTTCATTGTAGCTGCCTTATATATAAGTAATCTGGCTGCCTCTATTTCTATAGCCATATCTGCTATTTTAAACTGAATCCCTTGATTAGATGAAATAGGTCTATTAAACTGTTCTCTTTCTTTTGAATAAACTATTGATGCGTCTAAAGATGCTTGAGCAATTCCCAATGCTTGAGATGCTATCCCTATCCTACCTGCATCCAATGTTGCAAGCGCGATCTTAAATCCATGTCCTTCAGACCCAATTAAGTTTTCAACTGGAACTCTAACATTGTCAAAGTATAATTCGCAGGTGTCTGATGATCGTATCCCTAATTTTTCTTCAGGTTTCCCTGCGCTAAATCCATTAAAAGATTTCTCAACAATAAAACACGATATCCCTTTGTGTCCAATTCCTTTCTCAGTTATAGCAAAAACAAGAACATAATCTGAATTAATACCATTTGTAACCCAATTTTTTGTACCATTAATTACATATGAATCTCCATCTTTCTTAGCGTAGGTATTCATATTTGAAGCATCCGATCCTGATTGTGGTTCTGATAATGAAAATGCTCCTAATTTTTCTCCTTTAGCTAATTTAGCTAAATAGTTATTTTTTATATGATCACTTCCAAACTTTTGAATTAAATAACATACCAAAGAGTTATTAACGGACATAATCACACCAGCAGATGCATCAATCTTTGATATTTCCTCCATCGCTATACAATAGCTAACAGTATCTAAACCACTACCATCAAATTCACTGTCAACCATCATACCCATAAATCCAAGGTCTGCCATTTTAGATATTTGATTGGTAGGCCAAACTTTATTCTGATCTCTATCAATAACACCAGGAGATAGCTCTTCTCGAGCAAAATCTGAAGCAGTTTGTTTTATAAGTTTTTGTTCAGAGGTTAAGGTGAAGTTCATAATTAATACCTATAAAATCCTTCCCCAGTTTTTCTTCCTAACTTTTGCTCATTACACATTTGGATAAGAAGAGGACAAGGCTCATATTTAGAATTATCATTAAACCCTTCTTTTAATACATTTAATATTGATAAGCACACATCAAGACCAATTAAATCTGCTAATTTTAAGGGACCCATTGGATGAGACATCCCAAGCACCATGATTTCATCAATTGCTTCTTTCGTAGCAACTCCCTCCATTAATGAATAGATTGCCTCATTAATCATAGGCATTAAAATTCTATTTGAAATAAATCCTGGAGAATCTAAACATGTCACTGGCGTTTTATCTAATTGAGTCGTTACGTCGAGTATTAATTTAAGTGTATTTTCACTAGTCCGTTTAATTTTAATCACTTCTACGAGCTTCATAATTGGTACAGGATTCATAAAATGCATCCCAATGATCTTATCGGCACGATTCGTACTATCTGCTAATTGATTAATTGATATAGATGATGTATTAGATGCTAAAACACAACTATCCTTAACGTTAGTATCTAAATCCTGAAATATCTTCTTTTTAATATTTATATTTTCTGTAGCCGCTTCAATAATTAAATCACAGTCAATCAACTCTTGTATTTCTGTAGTAGTTCTAATATTATGCATATATTCAGAAGCTAAATCATTAGTAAACCTCTTTTTATTAACCATTCGAGTTAAACTCTTATCTATTATATCCATACCCTTAGATAGCATATTATCTGATATATCATACAATAAAACTTTAAAACCATTTGATGCAAATGATTGAGCAATACCGCTACCCATTGTTCCTGATCCAACTACTCCAATTAACATATTTAGCTGGTCCTCCTAACTAATATTGATGATGCCTCGCCTCCACCTATACAGATCGATGCTATACCTTGATTTTTATTCTCATTTATAAGACCATTCAAAAGAGTGCATACAATCCTAGCTCCAGAAGCTCCAATTGGATGTCCCATCGAAACCGCACCCCCATAAATATTAACCTTATTTGAATCGAGGTTAAGATTTTTAATGGCTGCAAGAGTTACAACCGAAAAAGCTTCATTGATTTCGAATAAGTCAATATCATTTATATCTACTTCAGTATTTTTTAAAAGCTCTTTTATACTAAAAACAGGTGCTGTTGTGAACCATTCAGGGTCATGTGAAAAAGATCCATGATTAACAATCTCAGCAATTGGTGATATCCCTAATTCTTTGGCTTTTTCAGCTGACATTATAATACAAACTGCAGCTCCATCATTAATAGTACTTGCATTTGCTGCTGTTACTGTCCCTTCTTTATCAAAAACAGGCCTTAGCGATTTTACTTTATCAAATTTAACTCTATGTGGCTCCTCATCATCTTTAATAACTATTAATTCCTTCTTTGATTGAAGCTCAACAGGTGTAATTTCTCTCTCAAAAATAGTATTTTGAATTGAATTCTGAGATTTTTTATATGAATCTATAGCATAGTCATCCTGCTCTTCTCTACTTATACTATACTTTTCTGCGCACATCTCAGCACAGTTTCCCATATGTTTATTATTATATACATCCCATAACCCATCTACAATCATTCCATCAACTAGTTTTCCATTTCCAAGCCTATTCCCTGTGCGTGAATTTAATAGATAATGAGGTGATTGACTCATATTTTCCATACCACCTGCGATAATAATTTCATTGGGGTTATTATTAATAATTTGATCTGCCATTATAATAGATTGAAGCCCTGATCCACACATCTTATTAATAGTCAAACACTGAGTAGACTTCCCTAAATCTGAGAATAGAGCTGCCTGCCTTGCAGGGGCTTGTCCTATTCCTGCAGATAGCACGTTACCTAGAATAACCTGACTAATAAGTGCTGAATCTATATCTATTTTACCTAAAGCTCCTCTAATAGCAACTGCTCCTAAATGAGGTGCTGATAAACTACTAAGCCCTCCTAAGAATGATCCAATGGGCGTTCTTGAGAATGAAACTATAACATTAGACATTATATTTTCTCCTTAGAGTCTTGTTTTTTTTCATATGCAGAAATAATTTTTTTAACTAATTCATGACGAACGACATCATTTGAATCAAATTTTACGAATGCGATACCATTAACTCCGTCAAGTATATCAATAGCATTAATAAGGCCTGATTGATCATTTGGGGGGAGATCAATCTGCGTAATATCTCCTGTGATAATAGCCTTAGACGTTACTCCCAATCTTGTCAAGAACATCTTCATTTGCATTTTTGTTGCATTTTGAGCTTCATCTAAAATCATGAATGAATTATGTAGCGTTCGTCCCCTCATGTATGCCAATGGTGCAATTTCAATAACTCGTGATTCTAAATATAGTTTAAGTTTATCAGGTGGAAGCATAAATCTAAGTGCATCATACAGAGGGGTTAAATATGGATCAATCTTTTCTTTTAAATCACCTGGCAAGAATCCCAAACGTTCACCTGCTTCTACCGCAGGCCTTGTAATAACTATTTTTTCCACCTCTTTATTTTTTAATGCAGCGACTGCACTTGCTACCGCCTGATACGTTTTACCTGTCCCTGCAGGGCCAACAGCAAAGGCAATATCATTATTCAATACAGCATTGAGGTATGCTCGCTGACCTTTCGTATTAGCAAATATTGGTCCCTTGTGAGAGTGTAGCACAACAGGGCTTTCGCCATGTATATCTGTTGAATCAAATGAATCATTAGATAATAGGTCATTAACATCATTTTCATTTAAGCTACCTTGCGTGTTAATTAATGTGAGCATATTTCTAATAATTAACTGGATGCTCTTCAATTCATTTTTATCACCATCTAGATTTACATTGCTTCCTCTTACAACTATTTTAGAATTAAAATGATTCTCTAAAATCTTAATATTACTATCATTTAATCCTACAAAAAGAATTGGATCTATGCCTGCTATATCAATTGTTTTCTTCATTATGAAATATAGGTGAAATAAAAGGGGTTTGGCTTTTGGAGCAAGCCCTTTGAAAAACTAATTACTGATACTATAAAAATCACAACCATCGGAGCAGAAGTTACGTTGTTTATGATTATTTACAAATCACTTCTTTTTAGAGTCAATTTTAAGCCCTAATTCATTAAGTTGATTATCGTCAACTGGAGATGGAGAATTATCCATTAGTGACATGGCTGATGTCGTCTTAGGGAATGCAATGACATCTCTAATTTGATTACATTTAGCCAAGAGCATCACTATTCTATCTAAACCGAAGGCAATACCACCATGTGGAGGTGCTCCATATCTAAAAGCATTCATTAAGAACCCAAATTTTTCTTCAGCCTCATCTTTATCTATACCTAATAAATCAAAAACTCTTGACTGCAACTCTTTGTTATGAATCCTAATTGATCCGCCACCAAGCTCGTATCCATTCATTACTATATCATATCCTAATGAATTAATTTTAGATGGGTCTATATCAAACAGGTCTATATCTTTTAAATCTGGAGATGTGAATGGGTGATGCAATGAATCCCATCTATTCTGTTCTTCATTCCACTCCACAAGAGGGAAATCAACAACCCATAATGGGCGCCATGCATTATAATCTATTAAATTCTCTCTTTCAGCTAGTTTTAACCTAAGTGCACCAAGTGAGTTGCAAACTACATTTTTGATATCCCCTACAATAAAAATTATACTATTATCCTCTACATCTAAATTTGATAAAATATGATTCTTAATATCATCCGAGAAAAACCTACTAATTCCACCATCTAGACTTCCATCTATATATTTCATCCAAGCTAATCCTTTAGCGCCAAAATATGTCTTAAGATAATCTGTAAGCTCATCTATAATCTTTCTACTGTAATTATCTGCATTAGGACAAACAATTGCCTTTACAATCCCTCCAGAAGTAATTATGTCTTTAAATGTGTTAAAATCTGATTTCTCTATATAATTAGAAAAATCACAAAGCTCTAGCCCAAATCTCATATCTGGTTTATCGGAACCAAACCTCTCTATCGCATCATTATAACTAATAACAGGAAATTCTTTAGGAAGATCCACGTCAATAGATTCTTTCCATATATTTCGTACTAATCCTGTAGCCATATCTATAATATCATCTTGATCTACAAATGACATTTCAATGTCAATTTGTGTGAACTCTGGCTGCCTATCGGCACGAAAATCTTCATCTCTAAAACACTTTACTATTTGGAAATATCGATCGAATCCAGAAACCATTAGGAGCTGTTTGTATGTTTGAGGGGATTGTGGAAGCGCATAAAATTTCCCCTGATGGATTCTACTTGGAACTAAAAAGTCACGAGCACCTTCTGGAGTTGATTTCATTAGTATTGGGGTCTCAACCTCAATAAAATTATCATTAGACATATATTGTCTTACTGCCTGAGAAGCCTTATGTCTAAGTACAAAATTCTTCTGTAAGTCTTTTGTCCGCAATTCAAGATATCGATATTTTAATCTATGATCTTCCATTGCAGAGTTTCGATCATTAATATCAAATGGAGGGGGAGAAGATTCATTGTATACAATGATTTCGCTAACTTCTATATCAATCTCACCGGTTGAGATATCTTTATTTACTGCATCTTCGGGACGTGCAACAACAATACCCTTAACTCCAATGACATCTTCTAGACCTAATTTTTTGGCCACATTAAATGCATCTAAATAATTTTCTTCATTAAACACTATTTGGGTTTTACCATATCTATCTCTCAAATCAATAAAAATGAGACCCCCTAAGTCCCTGCTCTTGGATATCCAGCCATTTAACTGAATCTCAGATCCTATAGCAGCAGCAGATAGTTCCCCACATGTATGCGTTCTTTTAAACAATGTTTTCTCCTTTAATAGACGATAAATTTACAGCCATGGAATCACATATCCAAGATTACGTCTATATCCAAAAACAATTTCAAATGCATTCGTTTTATTATTAAGTGGATCATCGCTATTCGTTTCAATCCCAACCATAATAGATTTTCCCTTAATAAAAAATGGTTTTTGGAGTGATAAAGATACAGCCCCCTTACTCGTTGGCCATATCCCTCCAAAGGTGGGTATCAGCATTAAGCTTTGTGAATTAGGAGTTGTATTTCCGTGCCATCTCGATTCTTCAACCCCTACCAAAGAAACTCCATATAGAAAACCACCTGGGAGCAAATTTAAATCACCTTCTTTAAAGCTTTTTCTCTCAAAAACTAATGAGCTACTCATGCTATAATTAATGCCTGGTAAATATCCGTACTGACTTGAATCAATTGGAACATCAACATTAAATACTAACCCATAAAATATAGGGTTAGAAAATTTCTTATTAAAAATCTGAAATTCAGCTGAAACTTTATACACTCCATTGCTTAAACTAAAATGACGGTGATCATATTTACCACTATCCCATCCGTCTTCTGGGCTAGTAGGGTTGTCTGGTGACTTAAATGGGTCTTCCCTCAATACTGCTTTTGAAGGAATTATAAAACCACCTCCAAAATAAATTCTTAATCCCTCCTTCATTCCTGCATTTTTATATAGATACTTTAAATTTATTTTTCTATCCCCCAAAATACCACCTTTCGCTTGCATTCCAAGAGTATTATTGAAATCTGTAGTTGTATCTTCAGTTCTATGATGAGCACTAGACTCATCTCTATTCCAAGTCATCTTTCGAATTCCAATAACTTGAGAAAATGTTATATTAAAATAATTTGTTAGTCCTACCGTAAACCTAGGGTTAATTGTAAAAGAATTTAATAACCCTTCATGTACAAAAGGTTCATAAGGTAGTTGATCATGCGACCATATAATATGTTGATAATTCATGTCTACGTTCATCATGACTTCACCTGGAAAAATTCCAATTCCTTGAGATGTATTGCCGACCGGCAATGAAGGATTACTTCACATCGCTCACTGTGGGAATAATAATTGAAATAAAAATAAAATTAGAATAACTCTATAAATTAAAGAGGCCAAAACATATTACTCCTATTTTTATACTCATCAAAATTTTCATATCTAGATAGGGACTTATCTTTTTTTATCATATTAGGGATCCATACTATTAATATAAAAAGAGATAAAACTAATAAAGGAATCCAGTGGAGAGATAAAATTGAGAATGATAAATATATTAATAATTCCCCAAAATAATTTATATTTCTTGACCTTGAAAAAAGGTTCTCTGTAATTAATATTCCTTTATTAATTTTTAATGAGATATACTTTTGCATATCAGAACTAAAGTGCAAGAAAACACCTAATCCAAATAAAAATATAGATGATGAAATTAGTATAAGTGGAGCCTCAACCATGATCCCCTCATTAAAATATCCAGAGACAATAATCCATGGAGATATCCAATACATAGATAGTCCAACAAGTATAAGCATACCATATCCAATGCTAGCTTTTTTATCCCAAGACTTATCAGGGAAAATCATACTCTTCAAAACCCAAAGCATACCATAAGTACCATGTAATCCTAGATATACCCATATGGTAATATTATCAAATGCATTATAAAAATTGATTAAAAATAATATATAAAGGAAAGTAATGCCTTTATGGAAATCAATAAAATGCTTGTGCTTCATTAATCAATAAAGTTAAAAGAAATCTTTTCATCAATATCGGGATTAATACTTTTAGATACGGGACAATGTTTAGCGGCTCTAATAACAAGCTCTCTTTCCTTATCAGATAGTCTACCTGTTATATTAATATTTATATTAATTTCTTTAATCCTTCGCGGAGATTTCCCCATGATTTTTTTGATATCAATACTACTCCCATCAATGCTAAAACCATGAGAATTTGCAGTGATGCCCATAATAGTAAGCATACAAGACCCTAATGAAGATACAAATAAATCAGTGGGAGAAAATTTTCTTCCTTTACCATTGTTATCAATTGGAGCATCCGTTTGAATCAATTCTCCTGTAGCATTATGCGTAATGAGAGTCCTCAACTCTCCTTTATAGGAAATACTAATATCACTCATTAAGCTGATAAAATCATATTAACAACTAAAATAATATCCAAAACATCAATTACACCATCAGCGTTCATATCAGCTGCTTCTAAATCTATTTCTTCAGTAACACCAATAGCATAGTTTATTAGTATAATAATATCAAAAACATCAATACTACCATCATTATTAACATCACCCATAAACGTACCCGAAAAATCAGATTCATAATAGCCGTTACGCTTAAATCCACCCCTAAAAATACTCCAGTAATCAGAGCTATTACCGCTAGATTTAATATCAAAAGCATTCAGCCCATCAGCAGAGCCACAAAATATTTCAAGATCTCCATCAGAATCCAAATCCATTATATGCGTATTACCAGTATAGGGGAATGAATATACAAATGGAGAATTAGAATAATGGCTTCCATCTAAATTGATAATATGAAGCTTTCCATCACTCGTAGAAAATATAATCTCAACTAAGCCATCAGAATCCAAATCAGACATTAATGGAGATGATACTATATTAGAATCAAATAATAATGGCCAGCCATCAAGTACTGTTCCATTACTATGCACCGCATAAAGCTCACCATCATCATTCCCAAACAGTATAATAGGACCAGAGTTATCTGAATCTAAAATTGTAGGTGATACCATTATATCATCTGAAGTCTCTATTGAAAAAACTGATTCACCGAATTGATTAATCCCATATAATGTCCCTCCCTTAGATCCCGCATAAATAGTTTTATTCCCATTAAGATCTAAAATGATCGGTGCTGATTGAAAATCTCCATCTCCTTCAAATGGGAACCCATCAGCAATTGTTCCATCATCATAAATTAAATATATATGCTCATCATCAGTACCAACCACTATATCCATTTTCCCATTATTATTGAAATCAGCCAACGCAACTCCAGCCTTCATCTTTTCATCTAACGCAATAGGAAATCCATCAACATCACTTCCATCTGGATTGATAACATAAAGTTTTTTAGAACCAGAAAAGCCTCCAATCACAATCTCTAAATCATCATCATTATCTATATTCCCTAATGCTGGTGTGCCTACAAGAAATTGGCCTGTATTATATTCAAATTGCTCCGTTCCATCGGAATTTAGAGCATGAATTCTTTTATTTTTAGAGCATACTACAATCTCAATATCGCCATCAAAATCGATGTCTGCAACGGAGGGAGCACCCCAAATTTGATCGCCTATATCAAATGGAAATCCTGGCTTAGCATTACCAGATTGATCTAATACATGAAGCATCCCATTGAAATCACCAAATATAACCTCTTTTATTCCATCTTGATCTAAATCAACGGTGGCTGGCGATGTATTAACTTGACTGCTTAAAACATATGGGTATCCTTGTTGATATAAGTTAACTGAAAAATCTCTTTGGAATGTTTTATTATATGTCAACTCATTACCGTAATTATCTATATAATCACAAATCAAATTAATTTCTAAATCAACATTCCCAAGGAGTATGTCTGAATCTATATCGATCGGTACCAGCATAGTATGTTCACTGCTTACCGGGATATTAACATCATTAGAAATCTGTTCATCTACAATGTAAATCCCATCATACATTGTAGAAATAGTGATGGTTGTATTTGATGGAATAAGCTCTAATGATTCATTGCGTATATCTATCCCTAGATTAATACCCTCTCCTGGGTTTGCTACGCCATCATTATCTCCATCATAATCAAAAATATCAGAAATCTGCGTATCCATATTTAGTAGATTATTTAGTGGAACTTCCATAGAACCCGCCTGCAGGATATTATCACTAGTAAACGATTGAACCAGTGTTATAAATCTAATCTCATTAATGTCCCAATTTGGATTAATCTCAACAGAAAAATCATATATTCCAGAGTCTCCAATAGAATTCAAATCAAATGTTAAATAGTCATAGCTGATAACTGAACTAAAATAATCT
The DNA here is from genome assembly GCA_964552145.1 of uncultured bacterium. Classification (GTDB taxonomy): domain Bacteria; phylum Fidelibacterota; class Marinisomatia; order SCGC-AAA003-L08; family D37C17; genus TMED161. The sequence goes on from CAZKFO010000010.1 coordinate 16,915, forward strand.
TCATCTTGACGGGTAGTGAGGATAAATACAACCTTGTTATTAGTATAATTGATATTACCCGTAACCTCAATATTTGCCTGCATTATTATTTCATTACCTATGATATCAGATGATAATTGCATAGATAGGGGACTATTTACGTTATAAACTGTATTATAGCGATTCATATAGGTTGGGTACATATCTCCCCCTCCTCCCGAAACTCCTAAATAGCCTCCAAATTGAGCAAGAGGGAGACCTGATCCCTGATACATAGTGAATCGTGAAATATATCCAGGGCTCGCTTGAGGGGTGTCTCCCTGAAAAATTAATGGAATAAAATGTTGCTGAGAATCATCCATCTGCTTTAAAGCCACACGGGCATCAGGACAATATGGTCACCATGACTCTGTAAATACCTCTCCGACAACAATCATTTGACTGGAATATAAAAATGTCATAAGTAATAGTACTGTTAATAATAAATAATTTTTCATCTCCTACTCCTCAATATCTAAAACTTGATATAACTTTTCATTTTTAAAAAATAATTTTTTCTTATGCTTAATATAAACCCAAATCTCATATTCATCCAATGAAGACCTTATAAATTCAATACTATCTGGCATATCAAAATATGTTATAATTCTATCCTTTGGCATCCCAATAGATAGATCTATTACTTTATCGTTATGCTTGGATTTATAAGAATTAACTATTTCGATCATTTTTCTCTGAGTCTTAATTTGATTTGATCTTTGATTTAAATATTCAAATTCTGATATAATGGAATCCAGTTTAGAAGAAAATCTAGGATCAAGATTGATAACCATGTATAATGACTCTAACATGAGAGTTATTTCATTACTCTCTTTATATGTTTGTGAGTTTTCAAGAAAATTATTGATAAGCACTTCAATTCTATTATTAACAATATCTATTAAATCTTTATTATATGTAATAGCAAGGTCATAATATTTAATCGCATCAAATAAAAGATTAGACTCATGTAAAAGAGATGCTTTTTTAAAGAAAAGCTTGCCTTTTAATAGCCTTACATCTTGATCTACAATGCGAGATATTGATTTAGAATTATTTAATAGTTTTTCACACTCCTTAATGGAATAATTATCAAAATTATCTTGGACCTCTTCAATAAGTATCTGGGCAATTCTTTGTTTCTTTAAACTAATCTCTAACTTAAGAGAATCATTCGCCCCTATATAGGCATCATTAAAGTAGCTTACTGCAGTCATCACCTTACCATTTGATAATTGAGCTTCTCCTTTTTTTAACTTAATATAGGGGTCTTGTGCCTTCGCAAAATCAAGCATCTTCTGTGCTCTTTGAATCCTTCCATGTTTTGGATATTTATCTATATATTTTGAAAATGCATTAGCTGCTAATCCATATTTATTTTCTAATAATAAAGAGAATCCCTCATCGCCTACTGTTCTTTTCCCTCCAAATAAAACCCCAAATGTTAAATTGAAATTAATCCCTCTCATATCAAAACCTGTAATAGGAGAAAAATTTTCTGGATCACTTAACTCTGGTTTAGCTAATGTAGTTGTCTTTAGTGATTTAAGCTCTACACCATAGTACAGATTATATTTAGAACTAGAAGATGTATTATTTAATAATTTTTTCATCCCTATAGCGAATGATTCACTAATAGCATTTCCAGATAGATATGTCTCATCACCCTCTGTTTTATAAAGAGAAATCTTAGTAAGTCCCACAGAATGATATAGATATGGGATGATAGATTCTCCCATCTGAAAATTTATCGTTGTATTTATGTTGAAATCATACATCTGTGGATAAAATCTATATTCTTGCCAAGTTTGATTTTGGTTTTCATATCCATCCCAATCATCTGGGAGCTTTGGTCGACTCAACATGTGTGACATTCTATATCCGAGTCCAAATTGAACATCTAGTATGTTTTGAGGGATTAAATATAGTAGAAGATTTGTTTTTAAAATATCTAACTCAATAAATAAACCATTCCGATCTTTAAGCTCAGAGAGACCACTATATGTATGTGTGTCATCTGTTATCACTGGATGCTCTGATAAGTCTCCTCCTAATATAGGAAAGCCACTAAAGTAATCCGAACCACCATAATGGAAATATCCTCCTTTAATTTCAAAAGGAGTAAAAATAATAGGCTCTCTATAAATCAATCGATTAAATGATTTATTCCATGAGTAATCAAATACATTGGTATTCCATGATTCCTGAGATATGGTAATATCAAAATAAATAATAAATAATATGTATATAAAAAATTTCATAATATCATAATCTTAATCAATAATTTTATCTTTAACAAATTATGTGATGAAAATTATTCCTAATGTTCTCATCTAGAATGTATTTTATAGGCATGAATTTAATATGTCATATCATTTTTCTTCTAATGATTAATTGGTCTTTTGCACTGATTGGTGCAAAAGCAGGTGCATTTACAATCACAAGACTACAGTATTCAGGTGGTGGCGATTGGTATGCAGACCCTAGTTCTATCCCTAATTTGTTAAACTTTATAGATAAAAATACCAATATTGATGTTAATAAAAAGGAGAACAGGGCAAAAATTGGGGGAAATCAATTTCATGATAGTTACTATCTATATCTTACAGGCCATGGAAATATAAATTTTTCAGATAAGGAAGCTCAAGAGTTAAGAATGTTTCTATTCCAAGGAGGGTTTATGCATGCAGATGATAACTATGGAATGGATGTATCATTTAGAAGAGAAATGAAAAAGGTATTCCCAGATAAGGAATGGGTTGAGCTCCCAAAAACACATCCAATTTTTAATGTACACTATAAATTTGATAATGGACTTCCTAAAATCCATGAACATGACAATAAAAGACCTCAAATATTTGCCTTATTTAATGATAAAAGAATAATAGCAATTTATACATATGAATCCGATTTAGGAGATGGTTGGGAAGATAAGGGTGTGCATGGGAATACCGAAGAGATACGTGAGCAAGCATTGAGAATGGGGACGAATATAGTTGTATATTCTCTAAAACAATGAATTCAAAAAATAAAATCATATTATTTTTAAATCAGTATAGGGAAGCAATAGCAACACAATCCTTGCTAAAGAATATTCTAATAATAGTTACTATTCTAAGCTCTATCAGCATAATATCTATCGGATTAGAAAGATTCAATTACTTCAGCACAGATACCCGAATTAGAATCTTAATTTTCATGCTATTTTCATTTTTCTCCCTGGTTTTATACACTATAACACTATTTATCTTTCAAAAATCTGGAAGGATAAGGGAACTATCAAATGAAAGGATATCTAAGAAAATTGGTAAAGAAAATAAGATAATATCAGATCAACTTACCAACGCTTATCAATTATCAAAAACTTACTCAAAAAATAAAATATATAATGATTTTATTGATTACGCCATATCAGGCGCAAGCGATAAAATTAGTGGTATCATATACCCTAAAATATCTGATATCTTCCAAACTAAAATTACTACTATTACAATACTCCTAATACTATGTTTACTAGGGCTTTTACTAAATAATCAATTTAATAATGCCGCGGTTAGATTAGTTAGTCCAAATATAATTTATGAGATACCAATTCCATTTAATATAGTTAATCAAACCCATAATCAAACTATACTAGAAGGAGACTCGCTACATATTAGATTTAGTGTTGTAAATGGGTTAGCTCCTGATTCAATTGATATTATTATTAAAAAAGTAGATGAAAATATAGTTATCAGGCGACCATATATAAATCAAGGATATGATTATACTATAATGAATATTCAAAATTCTTTTGAATATTGGGCTGAATACCAATCAAGAAAAATCTTAGATCCTTGGGATGTAATAGAATCCAATAAAGGGAATGTGAAAATTATTAAACGACCACGAATATCAACTATTAATTTTACTGTTATCCCACCTCAATATTCAGGCCTAGATAAACAAGTATATTCATCAAATAATACCAATATATCAATATTGCAAGGGAGCGAATTGAATATCAATGCAAATGTAAATAAGAATATTAATAGCGCCTGGGCTTTAATAAATAATGAAATTGATACCCTAATGGCTAGTGCCCAAGAAATGCAAGGTGTAATTAGAATAAAAGAGAGCTCAGATATAACATTGATGTGTGAAGATGAAGATAATATAACTAATATTAATCCTCCGCTTAATAGAATTACAATACTACCAGACTACAAACCTCAGGTTTTTATAGCTGATCCTAAAAATGAATTTGATATTAATGATAACCATCTAATCAATATTGATATGCAGATAATAGATGATTTTGGTTTCAGTGATATATGGATTGAATATCGAATTATTCGACCAGAATATCTATCTCAAGATAACAATGTATATACATATAAAATAAATAGCCTAGACCCACTGCTAAAAGCACAAAAAATAAATACACAATGGGATATTAAGAATTTATCTTTAGCCCCTGATGATAAGATTGAATTTTTTATATTAGTTGCAGATAATAATGATGTCACCGGACCATCTATTAATAGCTCAGGTCCATTTATTGGAAAAATCCCATCCCTAGAAGATTTATTTAATACTATTAACCAAATGGAAGATGAAGTTTTTGAAACTACTGAAGAAATTGTTTTAACAATAGATGAGGTAAAAGAACTTGTTGATGACCTAGAAAAGGATATGCTCAAATCAGATGAAGTAGACTGGGAACAAACTCAAAAAATAAATGAGTCATCTCAAAAAATTGATGATATAATTAATGAAATAGAATCTATAAAAGAAGTTCTGCAGAACATGCAAGAGCAATCTGAAGAGAATGAACTATTTAATCAAGAATTAATGCAAAAATTTAATGAATTTCAAGAGCTCCTAGATTCCATAATGACTCCAGAAATGATAGAAACACTTAATAAAATAAAAGAGATGATGAGCAAAATGGATACAGGACAAATGCTTGATTCTATACAAGATTTAAAACAAGATATTAGTATGCTTGATGATCAACTAGATAGATTTATTGAACTATTTGAAATGGTAATGGCCGAACAAGCATTTGATGAAATGATTAGAATACTTGAAGAATTAATAATAGAGCAAATGAATATTTCTAATAAGCTTCTAAATCAAAATGAAACGATGAATGCGCTGGAAGCTATAGAGCAAAATCAGATAAAAGCATTTAATGGGCTACAAATATTAATTGGTGATAACATCCCCTTGATTACAAAATTTTCTTCTGAAGCAGGGGGAAAACTCCAAGAGCTTCTAGATAGTGAATTAGCAGAAGCAACAAATCTAAACCTAGAGGGAACACTATTAAATATAAAATCACAAAAAGTCAAAGAATCATTACAAAAATCAGAACTATCTATAGCAAATTTAGAAAACTTACTTGAAATCATTGAAAAAATTAAAGATGAATTTAATAGCAAATCTGTAAATCAAATGACTGCCGAATTTATTACTTTATTAAAGAATGTCGATTCTATCTCTTTTGACCAGGAGATAATTATATCATCAACAAAAAAAATTAGATCAAACAACCCTAAACTAAGGGGAATTGCATTTCAACAAAATATTGTTCAAAATAAAATAATAAAAGTAATCGATCAGATAATGGATTTATCAAATAAAACTTTTCATGTCCCCCCAACAATTAATAAATCAATTGGACAAGCCCAATTAGCTATACAAAAAAGTATTAGCTCAATAGAGCAGAAGAAAATACATACTGCAAGAAAAGAGCAAAAAAAGGCCCTTAATTCAATTAATGAAACTGCTTATCTCCTAATTGTGTCACTTGAAAATATGCAAAATTCTATGTCTGCATCAGGGATGGAAAGCTATCTAGAACAACTAGAAAAAATGGCAGGTCAACAGCAACAAATAAATAAAGGAACGGGTCAATGTATGATGCCTGGAGGAGGGATGCCGGGACAACTTGATATGCAACAAGAATTAATGAAACGACTTCAAGCTCAGCAAGAAGCACTACAAGAACAGTTAGGTGAAATGATGGGAGAAATGCCTGGAGAAGGTGGTCAGAATGGAGGTTTATCTAAAGCTCTTGAGGATATGGAGGAAGTTATTAATGATTTTAAAAGAAAAAAGATTAATCGGGAAACAATTGATCGACAAGAAAAGATTCTATCTAGAATGATCGATAGCCAGAAATCTATAAAACAAAAAGACTATAGTGATAAAAGAAAGAGCACTAAAGCAGAAAAGTTTGAATTTGAAGGCCCTATATCACTACCTGATAATTATGGAGAAAGGCAGACAATATTAACAAATGCACTTCAAGATGCCCTACAACATGGATATTCTAATGATTATCAAATTATATTAAAAAAATATTTTAAAAACTTAGAAAATGATGAATAGCAAATATCTGATATTATTTACCTGTTTAAGTTGTATCCTATGCTCACAAACAAACATTATTCAAAATATTATTAAAACAACGCAAGCAATTAATAGTGAAGAAAGGAAAAAGCTTGGCAAAGCTAAAGCGCATGATAGAGCAGGGTTGACTGAAGAGGCAAATTTAATATATTCACAACTATTCAATGATAATCCATCCAGCAAAGAGGTATTTTCATCTTATAAAACATTTCTTAAAAAACACAAATATTGGGATGAATTAATTAATATATCAAAAGTTTATGTCCAAAATAATGATGATAGTCATAATCCTGAACTATCACTTGCAGATAGTTATCTAGCTGCAGGGCAAGATGATAAAGGGTACGCTTTATTTGATAAACTTTTTAAAAACTATGATTCTGATATAAAAATACTTAAGCATCTAATATCAAAATTAATATATAATAATAAGATTGAATATGCAGAGCAAAGGATACAAGCAATAAGAGTAAAATATAATGCCCCTGATTTTTACTCTATTGACTTAGGTATGATATATTTTTCTAAAATGATATATGATAAATCACTAGATGAATACATGCTATATCTTACTCACAATACAAATCACATAGATTTAATAAGAAGTAAGCTCATGGCATTCCCTCCTAGTGATGATCTTAAAAATATGATTACACAAAAATTAAAGTTAGATTCATCAAAAATTTCAAAAATTATTCTAGCAGAGTACTATTTTACATGGAAAAATTATGATAAAGCTTATGAATTAATCATGGGAAATTATATAGAAGAAAAGAGTTTATATGATTTTTCAATCGATATGATAATAGCTGAACAATTTGAAAATGCTGAAAAAATATTAACCTACCTCCTTGAATCTAAGGATAAGAATATCGTTGAGCTATCAATCTATCAATTAGCAACAATCCTTGAATCCCAAGTAGAAAAAAGAATATTAAAACTACCTATATCAGATAAATTCATGGAAAATGCATTCTCAACAATTAATCATGCAAATAATAATATAGATTTTAAATCAAACTCAATTTCAAATGCTATCATTATGTATGATTCTCTTGTAACTAATTTTGATAATGTAGATGCAAAATTTAAACTTGCTAAACTAAACTGCTTAATTAATAAAGATTATGAAAAAGCAATTGTTGAGTTTGAAAACTTAGAAAAGAAAGCAAAAGATAAGGGAATACAATTCTTAAGCAGTATTGAAATTATTGAATTACATGTTTTAAATAATAAAATTGATGATGAATTAATTAATAAAATAAAAAAATATCAACGTAAATATAAAAAGGATGATCAGCAAGCATTGTTAGATTTAAAACTCAATTTGATTTATTTCTATAGAAAAGATTTTGATAAAGCCTCTGAGAATCTAAAGAAAAAAATAAAAGAAACATCTAAAGAGAGTCCATATTATAATGATTTTCTAGATGGATTGATGATTATAATGTTATTTAATGATAATCAAGAACAATTATCTAAATTATCTGATGCATTTATTAATATGGAGCAAGGATATATTAATAGAGCGCTAGAAATATTAGTAGAACTAAGGAAGTCAGAAAATCAAATTGTATCAAATCTTAGTTCCTATTATAGAAGTTATATGTATGTATACAAAAATGATTATGAATCTGCATTAAATGAAATAGAATTAATGAATGGAAATGATATTTTTTCTCAACTATCAAAACTATTACTTGCTGAAGTAAGAGATTATGTTATTAATGATATAAATGGTGCTGTTGATATGTATATTTATTTTTTGGAGAACTATGAAACAAGCATATACTATGAAGATATAAGATTGCGATTAAGAGAGCTAATCGGATGAAAAAATATATTCTTATTATAGGATATCTAGTTATAGGATTTGCTTATTCACAAAAAATCCTAATTCCAATGGATGCCAGCCAGAAGGATCATCTGAAGGCTTATGGTATTGCATTTCATAGTTTAAAAAAATCCAATAATATCGAGTGGTTACTTAATTACAGAGGAGGATCATTCCTTTTAGATGATTTTGAAGGACTGCAGAAAACATGTACTCTAAGAGGTGTTTCATTCGAATTTGTTGACAGCCAAGTACTATCAAATATTTTAATAACAGTAGAAGAAAATAATATGGATTTTATCTTACTTGAAAAAGAGCCTAAAATTGCCGTCTATTCTCCACCTGATAACCAACCTTGGGATGATGCTGTGACTTTAGCATTAACATATGCAGAAATTGATTATGATGTAATTTTTGATGATGAAGTTATTAATGGAGATATAAAAGAATATGATTGGCTTCATCTCCACCATGAAGATTTTACGGGCCAATATGGAAAATTTTATAGAAGCTATAGCAATGCAGTCTGGTATAAAAAAACGGAAATGGATTTAAATCAATCTGCGAAGAAACATGGATTTAAATCTGTGCATGAGCTTAAAAAATATGTTGCTCTTAAAATAAAGCAATATATACTTGATGGTGGGTTCCTATTTGCAATGTGCTCAGCTACAGATTCATTTGATATAGCACTAGCATCTAGAAATGTTGACATCGTTGATTCTGTTTTTGATGGAACTCCTGTAGATCCAAACTATCAATCTAAATTGGATTATTCTTTAGGCATAGCCTTTGAAAATTATTCTCTCATTACAAATCCAATGATATATGAATATTCAGATATTGATTATCCTTCAAATAATAAACCTAGAATAAAAACACCAGAGCAAGATTATTTTACCTTATTTGAATTTTCTGCAAAGTGGGACCCTATACCAACTATGCTAACACAAAATCATGTTGGAATTATTAATGGCTTTATGGGACAAACAACAGGATTTAATCGTGCTTATCTAAAAAAACATATTGTTGTTCTAGCAGAAGTAGAAAATGATCCACAAGTGAAATATATACATGGAAATACAGGTAAAGGAACTTTTACGTTCTATGCTGGACATGACCCTGAAGATTATACTCATAAAATTGGAGATCCAGTAACAGATCTATCATTACATAGAAATTCCCCTGGCTATCGATTGATTTTAAATAATGTATTATTTCCAGCTGCAAGAAAGAAAGATAGGAAAACATAGAATTAATAATAAATGAATAAATTGAACATCTTAGATGGAGCAATTGGAACAGAATTAATTGTAAGAGGTGAAAAACTACCTCCCCATATATGGTCCGCAAAAATTAATCAAAGTAACCCTGACTTACTATTAAATATCCATCGAGAATATATTAAAGCAGGTGCAGATTATATAATAACTAATACATTCCGCACAACATCAAGAGCATATAAAAAAACTGGGTTAACTAATATTGAAGCAAGCAAAGCATCCAAAGCCTCTATGGAATCTGCTATTACAATAGCAAAAAAAGCAGCTTCTCCATATCAACATGTGAAAATATTAGGGTCTATTGCTCCTTTGGAAGATTGTTATTTACCAGAACTTTTCCCTGGATCTAGAATTGCAAAAAATGAATATTATACTATTGCTAATGAGCTTAAAGATGGTGGTGTTGATGGGTATATACTTGAAACAATGAATAATATACTTGAAATACAAGCATGCCTTGAAATAGTCCAAGCTTTTAAGCTTCCTATATGGATTAGTCTGAATTTATTTGATGATTATCGTATTAAATCTAAAGAAACCTTAGAGAATGCTATTGATATGATTAGTGATTTTGATATTGATTATATTCTGTTAAACTGCAATCCTTTAGAGCGAACGAATCAAGGTATGAAAATTCTTTCAAAAAAGTTTTCTAAATGGGGGGTTTATCCAAATCTTGGTATTGGGGAACCATCTCCTAGTGGTGTAATTAATGAGTATTATTCAAATGAAGAATTTCTATCTTTATGTGGAAAAGCTATAGATTTAGGGGCCAGTGTTCTTGGTGGATGCTGTGGGACACGCCCAATGCATATAAAATTGCTAAAAAATAATTTTAGTTAATTGAACAAACTAATTTTCCAACCGTAATTCCATTAATATTTTTTTGATCTTCACTAATAAAATCTAACATTGACTTTGCATCTTTAAGAGATATAATTTTTAAATATTTTAATATTTTGATGCATGATATATAATTAGCTCGATGATTCCCATCTGTCACTTTTAGTGCTAAAGATATATTACCATATTTCTTTGTTTTTATAGCCAAAGCTTGCATCCCCTCTGCTCCGCCTTTACTTACGGCACGACCAGGAAATTTCCTCATAAAAAAAGTATCAAATCCATCTTTCCCTGAAACCATGTGAGGGTATGAAGTCATAGCATTAAAGACTGTAGAAAATTCACAATTCTTGGGGGCATTAATTAAATCAAGATATAATGATGCCAAAGTTTTTAAATTAAAATATGGTGTTGGCAAACTACATCCATCTATAGCAAAATGATTAGCCTTTATTTTGGTCCTACTCTGAATATAATTATTTAAATATTCATGTATGGGGTGCTTGTGACTAATGTAATTTTTTATATCTTTATTTAAAAATTTTATTAAAGCAAGTATACCGGCATGCTTTCCAGAACAATTATTATAAATATTAGATTTTTTTAGCTCGTTTGAATACAAGCTAGATTTATTCTTTTTATTTAAAGGAAAATGAAATCCACATTCTAATCTTTTTTCAGATATATTTATTTTTTTTAAGATATTTCTGACTGCTTGAATATGTCTTGGTTCTCCATGATGAGAAGCACATATAATAGCAATTTCTCTTTTTGTGAATCTATATTCTATATGAGTCCCTAGCTTTATTGAAGCTGCACACTGAAATGGTTTTAATGTTGAACGCAAACAGTATGCTGATTTAATGTCACCACTTTGAAAAATAATGTTTTTATTTTGATCTAACACTACACAATTAATTAGATGGAGGCTTTCTTGTAGACCCCCTCTCTCAACAATACATTTGACTATTTTTTCCATAATTAGCAATAAGTTATTCTATACAAGTAGTAATCCATTTGGAACTTTCTGATCAGATGTTGCTAATACAACAGATTCCTTTGACAGATAAAAACCAGTCACTAAACATTCTGATATAAAAGGTCCAATTTTTTTAGGTGATAGATTAGTCACAACCATTACTTGCTTTCCTACTAAATCCTGTTTAGAATATAAATTAGTAATTTGAGCACTTGATTGTTTTACTCCAATTTTTTCACCTAAATCTATCTTTAATTGATAAGCAGGTTTTATGGCTTCAGGGAAATCGAAAGCCTCTACTATAGTTCCTGTTCTAATTTCAATTTTCTTAAAATCTTCCCAATCTATATTACTCATTTAAACTCCATTAATAATTATTAAATATAAGAAAGCAATAAAATAATTGTCATTATTCCCATTGCTTCAAAATAATCAATTT
>CAZKFO010000011.1:0-2673 GCA_964552145.1 uncultured bacterium
AGCCTGAAGAGATGATTTATTGTGTTAATAGACCTGACAGCCCACGCAGACGAACAATGTGGTATGGGTATTCAGAAGTCCAAAGAGTTGTAGGTGCAGCGAGAGCATGGCGTAGAATAGTAGAGTATGATATGCCTGAAGTAACAACAAGTGCTTGGGCTGGATATGGAATGTTTATTCTAAAACGTATGGGACGAAGTAAGGCAGAGGCAGAAAATGATGCTAATACATTACTCAGTTCATTAAACGCAGGAGCTTTCAATGCTGTGACTGTGGACGCAAATGATGAGATTGAATTTAAGAATTTAGATTTAGAGCCTAAAATAAAAGAGATGGTTGATCTTCATAATCAAGCAGATCAGCTTATTTATCAAACAGATAAGCAGCTAGATGAATTTAAAGATAAACTAGATGATGAAGTTATTACTCAACTAAAAGATGCAAAAGAAAAGCTAGGAGAATCAAATAAAGGTACAGATGTTGAAAAAATAAAAAATGACATAGAGCTTTTAAATAAAATATGGGCATCTGCAACTGAAAAAATGTATCAAAACAGTGCATCAGAAGAATCAAATTCTAATGAAACTTCATCTAAAGAACCTTCTCAAGAAGATGCTGAAATTAAGGATGCTGACTACGAAGTAGTTGAAGAAGAAGAGCAGAAATAGAAAAACAGATCTCTTAAAAAGTACCTATTTTTGTTAATTAAATTGACTAAGGCAACAATATCTTTATTTTTGATAATTTCTCTATTATTGCTCTATATCTATTATAATACAGATAATATAGCCAATGCATACAAAAAAGATCTAGTTAATTTAATTTCAAAAGAATCTGAAGTCGATCTATTAAGTTATCAGCTTTTAAATGGAGATTTTTATAATGGATTCTCCTTTTATGGAATAGAGATATCTCTCTTTAGTAGATATAAGATTACCGGAGACTTAGTAGTAAAGATTAATTTTTTGGATTTTATATATTCTGTAGTGGGTACACTCTTTCATAAGCAAGATTACTTTAAGATATTTGATTTGGCAAAGAAAGGTCAATACCAAATTAGAAATTTTTCTCTTGTAGATTCAAATATATTAATTAAAGCTAAAGCTTCAGAATTAACTTTTAATGCACTTGAAAGATATTTCTCAATAAAAAATATTAGTATAGTAAAAGATGATATGCTATTTGATATTGAAACGACAGAATATAGTTTTCCAAATTATAATAAAGAGAGTTATTTAAGTGGTGTAGTTAACATGACAGAACTTTCTATGATACATCAAGCAAATAAAGTATTTTTAGCTGATAGCATCAATCTATCAAGTTTTAATTTAAATGAATATAAACTTAAAGCATTGCAGATTAAAGTTCCCAGTGGTGAAGAATTAAATATAGAAGAGATGTTGATATCTAGGATAGAAAAGCAAGAGCAACAAGAAGCATATTTTGATGTTTACTCAATTAATAATATTCTTCTTATAGATAGTCTAGAATATTCTTTTAATATATCGGCTTCAATTAATAAAAAGGAGATAACGATTAATTATTTAGATGTTTACAGTGGAGACATGAATACTATCAATATGAATTTTAGAATAAATTTCACGGATAAGCTCTTTTTAGGCACAGTCAAAACTAGTAATCTTGATATCTTTGGAGTAAAACCAGAAAAAGCATCGTTCAACTTATCATCTGATGATTTTGAGGAGTATCACATCAAATTTTCAATGTATAATGTAAAAGAACTAGTTAAGAAAAAATTAAATAGATTAAGGGGTAATTTATCGCTGAAATGCAATACTTTGTTTTGTTCAGAGTACGATATAGATTTCAATGAAAATATTACAATTTCAGATAAGGATTATAGAGGAGAATTTCAAATCGAAAATATAAAAGATATCGATAATTTTAATTTAGAGGTTAGATCCTCTTTTATAAACATATTCAAGAGCAATAGATTAGAAAGAATTAAATAATTATATTTATTGATATCTAATTATTTAATTAATTGTTAATTTACAAATGATAATTAAAAATATTTTTTAGGAGTTTTTATTTACAATGAAAAAAATCTTATTAATTGCAATATTGCTTTGTTCTTGCCAAGAAACTTTTAAAGCTAAATACGATAGAGCGTTAGGGTTAAGTGAGGATGGCAATTATAGAGAATCTAACTCAATACTTTATGATATTATCGAATCTGAGTCCTCATCGGAAGCTGAAAAATCTAAATCTTATTTTTTACTAGCTGATATATATATAAAAATCAATCAATACGAACAGGCTATTTCTTCATATGAAAAATTATTAGATCCATCAGTAGATGAGAAGTTGAGAAAGCAATCTCTATTCATGATTGGATATATTTATTTTAATAATTTACATATGTATACTCATGCTAAAAAATATTATCAACAATTTAAAGCGTTATATAGTAATGATGATTTAATTGCATCAGTTGACTATGAACTTGAATCTATAGAAAAGATAATTAATAATAAATAAGGGATAAATATGGCAGGAACTTCAGATTTTAAAAATGGCTTAGTTATAGAGCATAAGAATGGACTTTATAAGATTGTAGAGTTTTTGCATGTAAAACCGGGAAAAGGTGGGGCATTTGTTCGAACAAAGCTTAAGAATATTAAAACAGGACAGGTTGTAGATGAAACATTT
>CAZKFO010000011.1:2683-27748 GCA_964552145.1 uncultured bacterium
AACGGTGAGAGTATTAGCTAGGGAGTATAATTTTCTATATTATGATAGTGATAATTATATTTTCATGGACAACGAAACATATGAACAACTTCCACTTCCGACATCATATGTTGAGGATATTAAAATGTACCTTATAGAAAATACAAAAACTACTATTGCATTTAATGGAGATGATCCAATAGAGGTAAGAATCCCTCCACATATGAATTTAAAGGTAGTAGAAACAGATCCTGGAGAGAGGGGAAATACCGCTCAAGGTGGTAGTAAACCAGCAACTCTAGAAACGGGCTTAGTTGTACAGGTCCCTCTTTTTGTGCAAATTGATGATATTGTTAGAGTGGATACTAGAGAAAGTAAATATATTGAGAGAATTAAGTAGTTGAAAAATATATTCATAAAGAAACTTATTGAAATGTTAGAATCTAGTGATTTGGATTCTATTCAAATTTCTTCTTTTTGGGGGATGAATAAGATTAAACTGTTTAAATCTTCACCTTCAAATAATTCTCAATTGAGACATAACTCAAATACAGTAGAAAAAAATGTAGTAGAGGATAGCTCATCTCATATTATTACATCAGAATCTTTAACTGATAAGCAAGATAAAGTCTCTGTAATCAAGGAGAGTAAAAACGAAGAAGAATTAGAACACTCTACGTCAGAAGAGAATACATCTGATGGATATCATGAAATTTGTGCTCCTCTAGTGGGAACTTTCTACGGTGCTCCCAAAGAAGAAGATCCGCCTTTTATTCAGCCAGGAGACAAAATTTCTGAGGGACAAGTTTTTTGTATCATTGAAGCAATGAAAATATTTAATGAAATAGAATCTGAGGTATCTGGTACCGTAAAAGAAATTTTAGTTGATAATGCTTCGCCCGTAGAATATGGTCAGCCTATTGTATTAATAGATACAGATGTTTAAGAAAGTATTAATTGCAAATCGTGGCGAAATTGCTCTAAGGATAATTCGTGCATGCAGAGAGCTTAATATAAAAACAGTCTCTGTGTACTCTGAGGCAGATGAATTATCTCTACATACAAAATTCTCAGATGAAGCTGTTTGCATTGGACCCCCTAACAGCATTAAGAGTTACTTAAATATAGCCTCTATAATATCAGCTGCAGAACTAACAAATGCTGATGCCATTCATCCCGGATATGGTGTTTTATCTGAAAATGCACAATTTGCTAATATATGCAATGAAAACAACCTAACCTTTATTGGACCGAAACCTGAAACTATTGATCTAATGGTCAATAAATCAAGAGCTAGGGAGACAGTTAAATCTATTGGGTGTCCAATTATTCCAGGAAGCAATGGAATCATAGATAATATTGAAATATGTATTAAAACTGCAAGAGAAATAGGTTATCCTGTAATTTTAAAAGCATCAGCAGGTGGTGGTGGTAAAGGCATGAGAATAGTTTACAATGAAGCTGATATTGATAAATCCTTTAAAAGTGCTCAAGCTGAAGCAAATGCATCATTTAATGATTCTAGTATTTATCTTGAAAAATTCATAGAAGAACCTAGACATATAGAAATTCAAATATTATCAGATAGCAAAGGTAAAACAGTCGCATTGGGTGAGCGTGAATGCTCTATTCAAAGAAGAAACCAAAAAATAATAGAAGAGTCTCCATCTCCAGTAGTTAATGAATCTCTAAGGAAAGAAATGTCTGATATTGCTATAAAAATAGCGAAATCTGTTAATTATATAGGAGTGGGTACAATCGAATTCCTTTTAGATAAACATGAAAAATTTTATTTTATGGAAATGAATACTAGGGTTCAAGTAGAACATCCTGTTACTGAGATGGTAACAGGGGTAGATATTATAAAAACACAGATTTTATCCTACTATGATTACGAAATCCCAGAGTGGATGAATAGTATGAAATTAAGAGGGCATTCAATAGAGTGTAGAATTACAGCAGAAGATCCTTATAATGACTTCATGCCATCACCTGGAAAAATCACAAGTTTACATTTACCTTCAGGGACAGGAATTAGAGTAGATACGCATCTATTCTCTGGATATGATATCCCTCCATATTATGACTCTATGATAGCAAAAATAATAGTTCATGACAATGATAGAATTTCAGCTATAAAAAAAATGAAAAGTGCACTTGAGGAGCTTGTAATAGAGGGAGTTAATACTATAGTTCCATATCAGAAATTTATTATTAACAATAAAGATTTTATAAATGGAAATATTAATACAAATTTCTTAAATACCATCAAATTATAGAAACGGAGGAAGTATGAATTATCCAGAAAATTTACTCTATACAAAAGACCATGAGTGGATTGAGATTAAAGGGAAAACTTGTAAAATAGGAATAACAGATTTTGCTCAAGGAGAATTAGGAGATATCGTATTTATGGAAATGCTAGAAATCGGAGATAGCTTGCAAACTGGAGATAGTGCTGGTACAATTGAAGCCGTTAAAACAGTTGCAGATGTTTATTCTCCTATTGATGGAATAATATCTGGATTAAATCAAAAATTAATTGACACTCCTGAGCTAATAAATTTAGATCCATATGGTGAAGGATGGATTCTGATGCTTGATGTTGAAGGTGAGATAGATAAGCAATCTTTTTTAAGTGTTGAAGAATATAAAAAGTTTATCGGCTAATAATGAATAAGTACATTCCATGCACAGCTGAAGAAGAGAATAAAATGCTAAAAAGTATTGGAATTTCATCCTTTGAAGAGCTGTTAAGTATAATACCTGAAAAATTTAGAATAAAAGATCGGTATAATATACCTAAGTCTCACTCTGAGATAGAACTTATTAATCACATAAAAACTATCGCTAATAAAAATCAATTAGGAGTTTCTTTTATAGGTGGAGGTGTGTATGATAGGTATATACCTTCAATAATTGACTTTATAGCATCTCGCTCTGAATTTTACACTGCATACACCCCTTATCAACCAGAGGTTAGCCAGGGAACATTACAATATCTTTATGAATATCAAAGCATGATATGTTCTTTGTCTGGGATGGACGTTGCGAATGCATCGTTATATGATGGAGCTAGCGCACTAACAGAAGCGTGTCTACTTGCTAATAATTATAATAAAAAAGATGAAATATTAATTTCAGAAAATATAAATCCTAATTATAAAAACGTACTCAAAACCTCGGCTGAAAATTTAAATTTAAAGATTAGAGAATTGCCTTCAAGCGATAATGGAGTTTCTGATATTAGCAGTATAAAGAATATGATTAATACAAGAACAAGTTGTGTAGTTATTCAGTCTCCTAACTATCTTGGGCAAATAGAGAATTGGAGTGAAGTCAGAGAAGTTCTGCAAGATGAAAAAATTCTATTAGTTGCAATCTCAAACCCAATTTATCTTTCTAATCTAAAATCTCCAGGTGATTCTGGTGCTGATATTTACATAGGAGAAGGACAGTGTCTTGGAACACCTGTTTCCTATGGAGGACCATATCTGGGTATTATATCAGTCAAAGAAAAACTAACTAGAAAAATCCCTGGAAGAATTGTAGGAAAAACTACTGATTTGAATGGTAAAGATTCTTTTGTATTAACTCTACAAACAAGAGAGCAGCATATACGAAGAGAAAAAGCTACTTCCAACATATGTACGAATCAAGGACTTATTGCGTTGAGAGCAGCTATTTATTTATCTCTTATGGGTGCAGAAGGCTTGCAAAAAATAACTCAACTATCATTAGATAAAGCATATTATTTGTCTAGCGAAATAGATAAAATAGATTCATTTAATCTTGTTTATAAAAATAATTACATAGATGAGTTTTTAGTTAAAACAAGGTCCAATGCTTATGAAATTGCAGGAAAATGCCTAGAGAAAAACTTACATATCAACCCAATAGATGAGAATCATCTTTTGATTGCTGTAACTGAAAGACGAACAAAGAAGGAATTAGACCTTCTAATATCTACTCTACGGAAAATTAATTGATATATAAAACCCTAGAAAAAAGAAGAAAACAGAAAGGGACTCTATCATTAGCACTAATTGATCCCGATAAAAAAAATGATCAGAAGCTTTTACCGATTATAGATAATATTAATTATGCAGATTTTGATGCTATTTTGGTAGGTGGCTCTGAAATAAAAGAT
This sequence comes from uncultured bacterium, assembly GCA_964552145.1. Taxonomy (GTDB): domain Bacteria; phylum Fidelibacterota; class Marinisomatia; order SCGC-AAA003-L08; family D37C17; genus TMED161. The sequence continues at coordinate 6,813 of CAZKFO010000011.1, forward strand.
AATAAATTTGAAAAAAGGGTTAAAGTGATTAGAGAAAATACTCATTTACCTTTAATTCTTTTTCCAGGGGACTCATCGCAAGTAAGCAGGCATGCAGATGCTATTTTATTTTTATCGTTAATTAGTGGCAGAAACCCTAGATATCTTATAGAAGAACATGTAAAAGCATCAAAGAGAATATATAAAAGTGATTTAGAGGTAATCCCTACTGGATATCTATTATTTGCAACTAGTGATAAAACTACAGTAGAGAAGGTTAGTAAAACATCTCCCTTAGATATGAATAATTTAGAAAATGTAGAATCTCATGCTTTAGCAGCACAATATCTAGGTAATAAAGCACTATTTTTAGAGGCGGGGAGTAATGCAAACTTTTCAATTTCTCCGATAATAGTTAATGTATTAAGCAACTTACTTAATATTCCGCTTATTGTTGGGGGTGGAATAAAAGATCCCGAAACAGCTCTTGATCTTGCAAATGCAGGGGCATCATATATAGTTATAGGGACATTAATTGAGGATACTTCAAATTCTAATATCTTAAAAGATATAAATAGAGCTGTACATGGGGACTAAATCACATCTTTCATTTAATGAGCAAATTAGAAGATATTTACTCTATTTAGAGTTTGAAAAGAGGCTTCAAAAAAATACTATAAAATCATATTTTTATGACCTCGAAAGATATGTTGATTTTATGGCTGAAAAACTTAATATTAATTCTTTGGAGCAGATAAAGAAGAAGCATATCAATATCTTTATTCAATCATTGCATCAATATGAAAAGCTCAATCAAAAAATTACTTATAAAAATAGTTCTATAAATAGACAAATATCTTCCATTAAAGGTTTTCATTGCTTCTTGTTCGAGCAAGAAGTATTAGCTAGCGATCCATCAGAGAAACTTGTTAGACCTAAAAATCAGAAAAAAATTCCAACCATTCTCTCAGTAGAAGAAATTGATAAAGTAATTAACTTCATTGAACTAAGAAAAAATATAGATTATAGAGATAAAGCCATAATTCTTTTAATGTATTCTACTGGTATTAGAATCTCTGAATTAACTAATATTAAACTTAGTGATATTAATTTATCAGAAGAGTTGCTTAGAGTTATGGGAAAAGGAGCAAAAGAAAGGATTATTCCTATAGGTAAAAAATCTTGTATTAATATATGTGAGTATATTAATAAGTATAGAGTTTCATTCTTAAAGAAAGTAAACTCTAAAGGATATCTGTTTTTAAATAATAGAGGTGGAAAGATAAGCAGGATGGGACTATGGAATATAATAAAAAAACGAACATCTCTATCAAATTCTAAAAAAAATATTACCCCACATATTTTTAGGCATAGCTTTGCTACGCATTTATTAGAGGGTGGAGCAGATTTAGTCGCAGTTCAGCAAATGTTAGGACATAGCAGTATCACTACTACTCAGATATATACTCATTTAGATAAAAAATATTTAAAAGAAATTCATAAAATGCATCATCCAAGAGGTTAAAATTGGGATTAATTAACTTATTATTTTCAGATCCTTCTTCATTTATAATTTTATCAGTTTGTCTAATATTCTCATTATGTTTCCATGAGTTTTCTCATTCATTCACAGCATATTTACTTGGTGATGATACTTCATATAAACTTGGAAGAACTAATATAAATCCACTTAACCATCTAGATCCCATAGGAACTCTGATGATACTATTTGTTGGATTTGGATGGGCTAAGCCTGTACCCGTAAATTATTATAATTTAAAGAACCCTAAGATTGATATGATGAAAATTGCCTTTGCAGGTCCAGCTTCAAATCTAATCTTAGCCTTTCTAGTCTTATTTTTTGCAGAATTATTTTCACTTCAAGAATATCATAAAATTATCATCCCACTATACTGGATCAATATTGCTTTAGCTGTATTTAATATGCTTCCTATTACTCCATTGGATGGCTCTCAGATATTCAATCCTATTATATCTTCTTTCAATAGGGGATTTGCCGAAAAGTTAAACAGAAATGGACCTTATATATTGATTCTTATTATTTTCGCAAGTAGTGTGCTAAACTTTCCTGTTCTAAGCATTATAATGCATCCTATTATATCTTTGATTACAACTATATTTACATTTATAATTTCATGTATAATTTAATGGATAGTTCATATAGATCATATTCATCTATCTTTAAAATAATTAAAAATATATTAATATTATCTATTGTAGGGATTATCATTTATTTAATGAGAAATTATTAACTAGGAATCAATAATGAAAATAATTGAATGTGTACCAAATTTTAGCGAAGGAAGAGAAACCTCTACTATAAATTCAATAGTAGAAGAAATTAAAAAAACTAAGTTAATAGAAGTATTGGATGTTGACCCAGGAAAAGACACCAATCGAACGGTTATTACTTTTATAGGAAGTCCTGAGAGTGTAATAGAGGCTGCCTTTAATGCAATCAAAAGAGCATCTGAGCTAATAGATATGCAACATCATACTGGTGAACATCCACGCATGGGAGCTACAGATGTCTGTCCACTAATTCCTGTTTCGAATGTTTCTATGAAAGAATGCATTAAGTTTTCAAAAATTTTAGCTAAAAGAGTAGCAAAAGAACTAGATATTCCTGTTTTTTTATATGAGGAGTCAGCAAAGAGCATAGAACGTCAAAATTTAGCTAATATAAGAAAAGGTGAATATGAGGGAATGGCAGAAAAATTACTAGATAAAAAGTGGATGCCTGACTATGGTGAAGCAGTAATGAATAGTAAAGCGGGAGTTACGGCAATAGGGGCTAGAAATTATTTGATCGCATACAATGTAAATTTGAACACTGTAGATAAAAAAATAGCCTCTGATATTGCTTTAGATATAAGAGAACTAGGAAGAGCAAGGAGGGACTCGAAAGGAAAGATAATAAGGTTTCCTAATGGAAAGATTAATAGAAAGCCTGGAAAATTAAAGGCTACAAAAGCTGTTGGCTGGTATATTGATGAATATAAAAAAGCTCAGGTATCAATGAATTTGATAAATTACAAAGTCACTTCAATCTATAAAGCTTTTGAAGAGGTAAGAAATCAAGCTAGAAAACGAGGTCTAAGAGTTACAGGAAGTGAAATCGTTGGATTGATTCCTAAAGAAGCATTGCTAGAGTCAGGTTTATATTATATAGAGAAGCAAAATAAATGCAAAGCAGTATCTGAGAATCATATAATCCACATTGCGATAGAATCTCTTGGGTTAAATGAAATTAGCGCATTCGATCCCAAATTAAATATTGTGGAAAATAGAATAACTAGGAATAATCAACTTATTGATTTAAAAGTTGGAGAATTTACTGATGAGGTCTCTAGTCATTCTCCCGCTCCTGGAGGAGGGAGTGTAAGTTCTTTAGCGGGTTCTCTTTCTGCATCATTAATTGCAATGGTCTCTAATTTAACTTTTGAGAAAAAGGAATATGCTAGCAAAAATAATATAATTGAGGAAATAGGTTTTAGGGCACAGAACATCAAAAATCATCTTAATGAATTAATTGATTCTGATAGTGATGCATTCAATATGATAATACAATCTTTTAAATTACCTAAGAAGACACTAGAAGAGCAAAAAAATAGAAATATTGCAATTGAGAAAGCAACTATAAATGCAATAGAAATTCCTTTCAGTGTAATGAAACTTTCTATGGAGGCATTAAAATTATCAAAAAAAATTGCCAAAATAGGTAATAAAAATTCATTATCTGACTCTGGAGTAGCATCAGAAATGGCGTATTCCTCTATAAACGGAGCATATATGAATGTCTTAATTAACTTAAAAGATTTAAAAAATAAAACATACAAACAAAAAATGAATAAGAAAGCTTCCGAATTAAATCGGGACGCAAAGAAAATAATAAAAGAATGTAGAACCTATATCCTTAAAAATTTATGAGAAAAAGAATAAAATTAATGTCAGAAGACATGATTTCTAAAATAGCTGCAGGTGAAGTAGTAGAGCGCCCTTCTTCTATTGTTAAAGAGTTGATTGAGAATTCTATTGATGCTCAATCTAATAATATTGAAGTACTAATAGAAAATGGAGGGAAAGATCTAATACTCATAAAGGATGATGGGATAGGAATATCATCAGATGATCTCTTATTAGCATTTACTCGTCACGCAACAAGCAAACTAAACAATATGCAAGATTTTGAAAATATCTCTAGCTTAGGATTTAGAGGAGAAGCTTTAGCTAGCATAGCCTCTATTGCAAACATCAATATAAAGACCTCGACTGATAATAAAAGTGCTTCAGAAATCAATGTAAGAGCTGGTGAAATAGGAAAGCAAAAAAAAATAGCAAGAAATAGAGGACTAACTATAAGTGTTAGAAAACTATTTGATAGCTTACCAGCCAGAAAGAAGTTTTTAAAATCTTCAGATTCAGAGCAAATAGCAATCACAAAGATAATGAAAAGTTATTTTCTGTCTAACCCGGAAATTAATTTTAAATATATGAATTCAAAAAAAGAAATATACAATCTACCCTCTAAACCTTTAAAAAATAGAATTGGTGATGTGTTTGGTAAAAAACACTTAGACTCATTGATTAAAATAGAATCTGAAAAACAAAATTTTAAACTAAGTGGATATTTAGGTAATTTAGATTTAGTATCAAAGCGTTTAGGAAATCAGTACTTATTTGTAAATGGAAGATATACTTTTAATAGAATGATTAATCACTCTATTTATAGGTCGTATTCTAGTTTAATTGATAGGGGAGAATATCCTTTCTTTGTTCTTAAATTAATAATGCCACCTAATTTATTTGATGTAAATATGCATCCTACAAAAAGAGAAATTAGATTTAAAGATGAATGGAAGGTTAATCAATTTATTAAAGACAATATAGGTCTAGCCTTAAAAAATGTACAAAAGACAACCTCCACATTTAATTTAAATCCATCTTATAAATTGAAAAACACATCAGAGGAAATAGGATTTGATTTACAGCAGATATCTGATATGAAAATAGACCAACTCGTAAATATGAAGGATACTCATGAGAGAGTAGAAGAAATTTTTTCAGAAGATAGTGATATAAATAATCCCATAATAGATGATGTATGGCAAATACATAATAAATATTTAGTAACTCATCTAAACGATGGTATTTTAATCATTGATCAACATGTTGCGCATGAAAGAATCTTGTATGATTCAGCAATAAAAGGTTTAAATAACAATAAAACAGAATCTCAGTCTGTTTTATTCCCAAATGCACTAGAGCTTCAAGGAGAAGATTTTGACATACTTATTAAGTTAATGCCTTATTTAGAAAAGATTGGATTCAGAATTAAAGAATTTGGAGAAAATAAAGTAATCATTGAGGGAATACCTGTCTATGTTAAAAATAATGATGAGACTGAAATTATAAAGCATGTAATTGATACTTTTGATAGTTTCAATGAAAAAGATAATGAAGTATTTGATAAGATTGCAGCAAATTACTCATGTAAGGCCGCCATAAAATCAGGTGATTCTTTAGAAAAGAATGAAATAAAGCATCTAATTAATAGATTGTTTCAATCTAATAATCCTTATTTTTGTCCTCATGGAAGGCCTATAATCGTAAATTTAACAATAGATGAACTTGACAAGAGATTTGAACGTATTTAAAAGGGATTAAAAGCTATGAGAAGAAATTATTTTTTTACAGGCATTCTTTCAATTATACCTATTGCAATAACATATTTTATTATATCTAAGTTATTCACATTATTCTCAAATCCAGGGAAGCAAATAGTTATGTATTTATTTCCTGGTATATCAATACCATACATTGATATGATTATAGGATTCATGCTAACTATCTTATCTATCTATGCAATAGGATTGATTGTGTCAAATGTTTTAGGAAGAAAATTTTATAAATTTTTTGAGTCAATCTTAAACAGAATACCACTGGTAAATTATATTTACAATACGATAAAGCAAATAACAGAAACCTTAACAGCTTCACAACAACATGCATTCAAAAAAGTTGTTTTCATAGAATACCCTAAAGCAGATATATGGACTATTGCATTAGTTACAGGAGAGTCTAAGGATAAGAAAGGGAATAAATATTATCAAGTATTTGTACCAACAACCCCTAATCCCACTTCGGGTTTCATGCTTTACATTAATCAAGAGAATATTAAAGATACAAACCTAAGTGTTGATGAAGGTTTGAAAATTGTTATATCTGGTGGGATGCTTGCTCCCGAAAGAAATGACATTTGAATTTACTAAAATAATATTCAAACGAATATTAATCTCTTTTTTATATTCAATTTTCAAGAGAGTTACAATAATCTTTCATTTGAGCAATTACAGATTCTATTTCATCAAGATCTTTTGAGAATAATACTTTTTTACGCCAATTAGAGGCATTTTTAAATCCCTTTAAATACCAACTAAAGTGTTTTTTTGTTAAATTCGCACAGACCTTCTCCTCTTTGTGCTCTTTAAGAAGATTGTAATGCTCTAGGCATATATTTATAATATCTTTGGTAGTAACAGGTAGTATTTCTTTATTATTCTTATAATTTTTTATATCTTTAAAAATCCAGGGTTTACCCAATGCACCACGACCAATCATAACTGCATCACAATTAGTTTCTTGCCTAATTTTAATATAGTCATTTAGATTTTTCACATCTCCATTTCCAATTATAGGGATAGAGCAATTTCTCTTTAATGTTTTAATTAAAGACCAGTCAGCGTTACCTTTAAATTTTTGCGAAGTCGTTCTAGGATGCAAGGTAATAGCTGACACACCACTTTTTTCTAATATATTTGCTGCCTTAAGATAAATCTGTTGACTTGCATCCCACCCTGAGCGCATTTTTACTGTCACAGGTATTTCTTTAACACTATCTACGACTGCGCTTGTTATATCTTCCATGAGACATAAATCCTTTAAGGCGGCAGAGCCAGCACCTTTACTTGTTACTTTTGGGACGGGACATCCGTAGTTTATATCAATAATATCAGGTTTAAACATATCATAAATCATTTTCGAAGACTTAGCCATAACCTCAGGGAATTCACCGAAGATTTGTACTCCTATTGGTCTTTCTTCTTCCATAAACCTTATAAGATCTAACGTTTTCTGATTTTCTCTTATAACACCATTGGAACTGACAAATTCAGTATACATTAAGTCTGCACCCATTTTTTTGCATAGCAATCTAAAGGGTAAATCTGTTACTCCAGCCATCGGGGCTAGAAGTACGGGGCTATCTATTTCTATATTACCAATCTTCATAAGCTTAATTTAAATAGTCCTATTACAATAGATGACTTAATAGGTAAATTAATAAGAATCGATGTATTTTTATATCACCTAAAATAAAATGGAGTTTAATATGGAGATTTTACAATCTTTAGGGGCTCTTCCAATGCTCATACTAATATTTTTTATCTTTTATTTTATATTGATACGTCCTCAAGTAAAAGAACAAAAAGAAAAAGAATTAATGCTTGAAAAACTTTCTAAAAACCATAGAGTTTTAACCAGAGGAGGTCTAATTGGAAAGATTCAAGATTTTCAAGGGAAAAATAAAGAATATGTTGTTTTAGATAATGAGGCAGGGTCTAAAATAAAAATATTAAAAAATCACATCTCATCTATTATTGAATAGAACAAACTCATGAAAATTATATTTTTTGGGAATGCTGATTTTGGTATACCAGTATTAAATTCAATATTCAATTCTAAGGAACATTCCATACTGTCTGTTGTTACCAACCCAGATAAAAAAGTAGGTAGAGGCAAGAATATAACCTCCACGCCAATCAAAAAATGGGCTATGGAGAATAATGTAAATATTCTTGAAGTGCAAGAACTTCGAGAGAGTACCTTTCTAGAGTCATTAAAAAATAGCAATGCTGACCTCTTTATTGTTATAGCTTATAGAATCTTGCCAAGTACAATTTTTAAAATCCCTACATATGGAACGATGAACTTACACGCATCTCTTCTCCCTAAATATAGAGGAGCCGCCCCTATACAAAGAGCTATTCTTAATGGGGAAAGTAATACTGGCATATCAACTTTCATAATTAACGATAAAGTTGATAAAGGTAAAATCATACTTCAGGAGGAGATAAATATTCTGGATAAAGATAATTATTCCTCACTATATACCAAGTTATCTCACATGGGTAGTGATTTAGTTTTGAAATCTATTATTCATCTAGAACAGGGTATGCCTTTAAAAGGACAATATGAGAAGACGAAATATGCAAAAAAAATAGATAAAAGCGAATTGAAAATCAATTGGAACGATAGCGCCTTTGATATTATTAATAAAGTAAGGGCATTTTCTCTATTTCCTGGGGCATATAGCACTTTTAAAGATAAGCGTATAAAGATATTAGATGCTGAAAATTCTATTTATAATTTAGCAGACTTAAATGAAGGGGATATTTTTATCAATCAAGATCAATTACACGTTAAGAGCAATGACCATGGAGTTAAAATTAATTTATTAAAACCAGAGGGTAGGCAGGCAATAGCAGCAGGTGATTTTATAAATGGTTATCTTGCTATTAATGACAATACATTAAAATTTGAATAACAACAATAGAAATATCTGCCTAAATATTCTAAATGAGTATCAGCAGTCACACTTACATATAAATGACTGTATCCACTCCTACTTTGACTTAAACAAAACTCCAAAACCAGACCGAGGTTTTATAAATAGATTAATTTTAGGAACTATTCGCCTCAGGGGACGATATGATTACATACTATCACAGATTTATCATGGAAATTATAAAAAATTAAATTTTAGATTAAAAAACATTTTAAGACTAGCTTGCTATCAAATTGAAGAGATGGATTCCATTCCAAATCATGCCTCAATTTTTAGTATGGTTGAGATAACCAAGAAACATCTTAAAGGGTATGAAAAATTAACGAATGCTATCTTAAGAAATTTTATAAATGAAAGTGCCAAAATTAAGCTTAATCTAGATTTACCTAGCACATACCCTATCCTTAGCCACCCCCATTGGCTTATAAATAAATGGATTAAGCAGTTTGGAGTAAAAAAAACATTACAGTTGTGTAATTACAATAATAAAATTCCTGATATATGGTTTAGAATTAATGACTATCCTTCTTTGGAAGAAATATACAGAGATATCGACGTTTTATCTTTAATTGTCAAGAAGCACATACTTTCGAATCTTTTTTTTAAGGTTAATTCAACTGAAACCTTAATGAATTCCAATATTTTTAAGCAAGGACATATATCTGTGCAGAATCCAATAAATAGTTTTATAGTGGACGCTTTAGATCCAAATGATAATGAAATTATCATTGATGGATGTGCTGCCCCTCATGGTAAAGGAAGTTTAATAAGTCTTCGTGCCCCTAAATCAAAGATCTACTCTATCGAACTAAATGAAAAAAGGATTTTAAAAATCAAAGAATCTATAAATAGGCATAAATTAAAAAATATAAATATATTAAATTTAGATATGGCAAAGGACGAGTTGCCGCGGGCTGATAAGATCCTTCTTGATGTTCCATGTTCTGGAACTGGAGTTATAAATAGAAGAGTTGATTTGAAATGGAAAAGGATGGAGGGAGATATATTAAAATCTACTCAACTTCAACAGGAGATATTATCAAACGCATCAAAATATCTTAAAAAAGGGGGTACTATAGTTTATAGTACTTGCTCAATTGAGCATGAGGAAAATAATGTTATTATAGATAATTTCATGAAAAATAATAAAGGATATATCATAGAAGATTGTGCTAAGTGGGTAAACCCTAAATTGGTAAAAAATAAAAAAATGAATATATTCCCAGGGGAATATGATTTAGATGGAGGCTTCGCAGCAATATTAAAAAAAAATTAATTACTATTCTAAGCAGGTATATTACAGCATTTTTATTGCTTTCTGCAACTGGCATCGCACTTATGGATTTTTATTTATTACCAATATATGTGGGTTACGATAATAATGTTTTTTTACCAGATATTAAGGGAGAATATCAGATAGAAGCTGTTAAAAAACTTTCAAAAAAAGAATTAGATGTCAAGGTGATTACTATGCCTTACAATGATAGGAATAGGCCAGGCACCGTTATAGAGATGTTCCCAAATGCTTTTACAAAGGTGAAAACTGGTAGAGAAATCACTATATCTGTCGCAGGACATCAAAAGGATATTATCTTTCCAGATTTAAGTAATATGACTTTAAGAAATGCAAAAATAAAAATTGCAGATTTGGGTTTGAATCTTGATACTATTATGTATGAATTTAATACTGATATCAAAAATGCTAATATATCTTTTCAAGTTCCACAAAAGGGAAAACTTATTAAGACAGGTTCATTGGTCTCTCTAGGAGTTAGCAAGGGAGCTCCTCCAGATTACTTTGTTGTTCCCGATTTAATTAATTATTCTTTGAGGAAAGCAACTGAAAAACTACAACTAGAAGGATTAAGACTTGGGGAGGTAGAATATGAATATCAACCTAACTTATTAAACAATACAGTTGTAGATCAAAGCTTACCTCCTGGACTAAAAGTGACAATACCAATGAAAATTGATTTAATAATTACAAAGGATACAAATGAAAAATAGAAATATCTCTCCATCATTATTGTCAGCAGATTTTTCAAAATTAAAAGAACAGATAGATGTTGTCATTGATGCTGGGGCTTCAAGGCTGCATCTTGATGTTATGGATGGACATTTTGTCCCAAATTTTACTTTTGGTCCTTTTATAGTTAAAGCAATTAGAAAATTAACTACCGCTCATCTTGAAACACATCTAATGATTTCAAATCCTCACAAATACATACCTGAATTTATTGATGCTGGGGCAGATACATTAATATTTCATTATGAGGCTACCACAGATATAGATAGAGACATTAATATGATTAAAGATAGCAAGATAGATGTAGGCATTGCTTTAAATCCTGATACTGATGTTGAATTAATATATGATTACTTAGATGTATTAGATTACGTTTTAATAATGTCAGTAAATCCTGGTTTTGGTGGGCAAGGATTTATAAAAGAAACTTTAATAAAAATGAAGAATTTATCTGCATTATCAAATAAATTTATTTTTGTTGTAGGAGTCGATGGGGGAGTAAATCTAAAAACAGTAGACGCTGTATACGATGCGGGTGCAGATATTACTATAGTTGGCTCTGGCTTATATGGAGCACCATCAATAAATCAACGATTTAACCAGTTAATGAATCTGTAGTTTGCTTAATATATATCAAGAAATATTACGAAAATCAGTTCATCTGTCAAGCTTAACGATTGCTTTATTCTTTTACTTGTACGGAAAAAAAATAACATTACAGATTTTGCTACCTCTAACAGTTTTATTTATTGCTTTAGATTTTTTCCGAACTAGAAGTAAAAAACTAGGAGATATTTATAATTATCTTTTTAATTCTATTACTAGAGAGAAAGAAAGCAATAGTCTTACTGGCGCTTCATATGTTTTTCTGTCTTATAGTCTAGTTATACTTTTCTTTAATAAAAGTATAGCGATACCAGCACTACTTATCATGAGTATCTGTGATTCAATTGCAGCACTAATAGGGAAATACTATGGAACTATAAAAATAAAGAACAAAACACTTGAAGGCTCTATTGGATTTTTCTTTTGCTCAATAATTATAATTTTATTATCTGAATTACATTTAATCGCAGCAATTATTTCTTGTTTTATTGCAACCATTACTGAGCTTTTTACACCTAAAAAAATTAATGACAATCTATTAATTCCAATATCTTTTATTGCATCATATCTATCTTTAGTAAAGATATTTTTACTTTTAAACTGGAGTACCTAGATGAGCTTTCTTTCTTCTCTTTATCTGTGGCTACTCCCCTTGGCTGCCCTTCCTTTTCTAATTCATTTATTTTACAATAGAAAATATCAAATCATAGAATTTAGCAGTATAAAGTTTCTAAAGGATTTAGAGGTTGAATCCATAAAAAGAGTCAAATTAATAGAGATACTGCTTCTCATTGTAAGAACAATAATTATTATTTTAATAATTCTAATGATTTCAAGGCCAATATTAAAAGGAGGATTGTTTTCAAGTCAGGATAATATGGGTAATGCAATATATTGTGTTGTAGTATTAGATGATTCATTCTCAATGCATAGGTCGAATAATTTATCAACACCTAATCCAGTATATTTAGAGCCATTAGAAAACATTCTTTCCTCTCTAACATTAAAATCTCATCTTAAAATAATATCATTATCTAAGAATATAATATTATTTGATGACCTCGTGGAAAAATTTGACCTTAGTAAGATAAAAGGACCTAAAAGCTATGGAAAAACAGATTTAAAATCTTCACTCTCATTAATAGCTAAAGAAAAATCAGATTCTTACAGTAAAGAGATTCATCTTATTACAGATCTTCAGGACTACGATTACACTAATATCAATGAAAGAGATTTACATGATTGGAATTTTTTTATACATGAAAACTCTATTATTGATGATAACCTTTCAATAATTGACGTACGAATTCCTAATGATTTTAGCGCAATAAATAAAAATCTTAAAATAGAAGTTGTTGCTCAGAATAATGGTCTAATTGATGCAAAAAACGCACTTTTAATTCTAACAATAGACGGTATTAATGTTGGACAAGAACAATTTGACATGATTAGCAATACCACTAAAGTTTTTAAATTTAATTCGATTGTAAATTCATTTGGTAAACATATAGTAACAGCAGAAATAATCTATGACCAACATTATGGAGATAATGCTTATTCTTTACATCTAGATATTCCTGAAAATCTAAAAGTTGGATTGTTCGCAAACAGTTCTGAAGATTATAGATTTATAAATAATTCACTAATAGCATTCAAAGAAAATTTCAAGAATATAAGCGTAAAATATGCTCCAGAACTAATTCAAAATCAGAATTTAATTGTAGATAATAATATTAATATTGTTTTTGGTTACGATTATATCGAAAGAAACAACCTGAAAGATACAATGCTTGATAATTTAAGTGCTGGAAATCATATTTACCTTTTTCCTTCATTGAATCAAGTAAAACAAGAAAAAATAGATTTTTTTGATTTTATTGGTTTTGACTACAGTCAAATGAAATTGCATATTTATGAACAGGATTCATATCCTGTAATAAGAAGGGATAATCTAATCTCTTCAGAACTTGCAGCTATTTTTCCAGAGGATAAAGATTACAATCTAGATGATAAATATTTTAAAATATTTAAACATTTCACGTTTGGAGAGAACAAAAATGCTAACCTAATCCTAAATGGAAAATCAATATGGAATACTGTAGATATTTACCCTGGACATATAGACATCATTGGTTTTTCACCTACCTTGCTTTGGAGTGATCTTCCTATTAAAGCATCATTTATATCCTTTGTTGATTTTATAGCATATAAAAGCAAGAGCTCAATCAATAAATACGAGGTAGGCGATATGGTTCCAACTCATAATACAAAAGAACTTATATACCCTAATGGTAAAAAATATCAATTCAAAGGGATTGAAAAAGAAGAAATTCCTTTTGAAGAGGCTGGTGTATATCAATTAAAGAAAGAACACTCAAGTATTATTTTGCATAATAATAATTCCAAAGAAGAACTTTATTTCAATAGAGTAGATGAAGCCTTGCTTAATCAAAAATTTAAAAACCTAAAAATAATCAAGAAAAATAAAGATACAGGAAGAATAATCAAAGAGGCTAGGATAGGCATTGAGCTCTGGAAATACTTTCTATATCTAGCTATTTTACTAACTATAATTGAAATGGTAGTCTCCAATCAGCTTTCTAGAAAAAAATAATAAGACTAATAACAAAGCTATTATTCTTGGAGTACGATTAAATCAATCTAGAAAGAAGGATTTTTTAGAGGATATAGATGAAATAAAACTTTTATCAAAAACGCTAGGACTTAAAGTTAATGATGTAATTATTCATAATTTAAGAGTAATACATCCCGCAACATTAATAAGCAAAGCTAAGGCAGAGGAAGTAGTAAATAAGGCAAAAGAAATGCATTGTGGAAATATTATTATAAATGAAGATATATCAGCTTCACAAATGAAAAATCTTCAAAATATTGCAGGATTTGATATAAAAATAATAGATAGGACTGGAATTATCATTGAGATATTTAATATTCATGCTAAAAGTAATGAATCAAAAAAACAGGTTCAGCTTGCATTCCTAGAGTATATGCTACCTCGCCTAACTCGTCAATGGACACATCTTGAAAGGCAGATGGGGGGGACTGGAACAAGAGGAGGCCCTGGAGAAAAACAAATTGAGATTGATAGAAGGCTTATACGTAAAGATATAGATAAACTAAAGAAAGATCTTAAAGTTATAACTCAAAGCCGAAAAGTTCAGAGGAGGAATAGATATAGCGAATTCTCTGTTTCTCTTGTTGGATACACCAACGCAGGAAAGTCAACTATAATGAATTTGTTAACAAAGGCAGATGTATATGCAAAGAATGAGCTTTTTGCCACATTAGATTCTACAACTAGATCACTATATATCGATAGTACAAATAAAGTACTACTAACTGATACTGTAGGTTTTATACAGAAATTACCACATGAATTAGTCGCATCTTTCAGAAGTACGCTATATGATGTTTCAGTTTCTGACTTAATATTAAAAGTTATTGATGCAAACTATGAAAACATATCAATGCATATAGATACAATTCAAAAAACATTAGATGATATTGGTTGTGAGTCAATCCCATCAGTATTTATTTTTAACAAAATTGACCTAATAGATTCAAAACATATGAAATCATTATTTAAGAGATATCCTAATTCATTATTCATATCAGCGGAGAAAGGAATTGGAAAAGGTGATCTTCTAAATTTGATAACTTCATGGGTGAAGAAGGACTATATTACTAAAAAAATTAATGTTAACTATGATAAAACATCTATACTAAACTTAATATACAAACATCTTCAGGTAGATAGCGTAGAGAATAAAGAAAGATATATTGAGATTACAGCTTCCGGCACACCAGCGCAGTTTAATATGATTAAATCTTTAGGTAGGGAAATTACGTAAGCGAATGCATTCCAGATTACCTTTAAACTGGTACGGTGGGTAATCTCTTCATTATCGCAAACTTCCTTCAACTTTTCAGTAAGGCCTGTTTTTGACAATGAAAGTCGAAAACCCATTATTATAACTGAAAGTTCTGGAATATAAACATCCGCTTACGTAGATTTAATTTATTAGAATCGTAGAATAAATAAAAATTAATTTTATGAAAAAATACATATCAATCATTACAACAACGAATACAAAGAAAAATGCAAATAGTATTACAGAGCATATATTGAAATCTAAATTATCTCCATGTGTACAACGAATCCCCCTAATTCATTCTGTTTTTGTATGGAAAAATAAACTTCAATTTGAAGACGAAATAATGCTAATAATTAAAGCAAAAAAATCTGATGGTGAGGAAATCAAAGAACATATAAAAAAAATACACAAATACGAGGTCCCTGAAATTATTTCATATGAGTTTGACATATTAAGTAAAAAATATGAAAAATGGTTTAAAGGAGAGGAGGTATAGATATGAAAAAGATTCTATTTGTTAGGCACGCCAAATCATTATGTGAGCAAGATGGATTACATGATCATGATAGACCATTAGAAAAAAGAGGTGAAGATGATGCTGATGCCATTAGTAAAAGATTAAAAATAGAGAATATCATTCCAGAAAGATTTATCACAAGCTCAGCCACGAGAGCGCAACAAACAGCTATCATTATGCAAGGAAATTTAAATCCAAACACTCAATTAGAGGTTAATAAAGATATATACTACAATCCAGTAGAAGGTATCAATTCATCAATTTATAATACAGATGATAATATCACTCTCATAGCAATCTTTGGTCACAATCCAACTTTCAATGATATTTATATGAATATTTCCAATTCACAATATGAAAATTTTCCCACATGCGCCGCAGCATTATGTAGATTTGATGCTAAAAAGTGGGTTGATTTCTCTATAAAAGCCTCTGTTTTAGAATACTATGACTATCCTAAAAACTAATAAATATAATGATATATCTTATACTAATATTTAATCTTGTCTATGCAGAAATATCTGAGGGATACACTCTTTTTTCACCTCTTCCAAATCAAGCTCCAGCGAATGATTACAAAACTTATCTTATTGATAATAATGAGGACATCATAAATCAATGGAATCATGATTGCAAACCAGTGACAATTAGCTATTTATTACCTGATAGCTCTCTTTTAATCCCATGTACACAAAATGAAGTAGAGGGCCTCGGTGGAAATTCTCTTTCTGGTGGTCGAATTCTAAATTTATCATGGGATGGAGAGATTCTTTGGGATGATATATTTGTTCAAGACAATTTTCAGCCTCATCATGATGTAGAACCACTACCAAACGGAAATGTATTATTTATAAGCTATGAAAGAAAAACTTATGAAGAGGCTATATCAATGGGACGCATTAATATCAATAGTGAAATATGGCCGAGCTATATTTTTGAATTAGAAAAGATTTCATTAGATTCAAGCAGAATTATCTGGAAATGGCATTTATGGGACCATACTATACAAGACGTAGATCCATCTTTAAGCAATTATGGGAATATACAGGCAACCCCAGGGAAATTAGATATCAATTTAGGCTCTCTTGGGGGTGGAGGAGGCGCTTCTGGGGATTGGCTTCACTTAAACTCAATTGACTACAATGAAGATTTCGATCTTATTGCTATTTCATCAAGAAAGATGAATGAATTTTACTTTATAGATCATAGCACCACCACACTAGAGGCTGCAAGTAATAGTGGAGGAAACTACAACCAAGGTGGACAATTTATATATAGATGGGGGAATCCAGCTAATTATAATAGAGGTTCAGCTGATGATCAGATATTAATATCACAACACAGCGTAAATTGGATTAATAATAGCTATCCAGGAGCTGGTGATATTCTACTTTTTAATAACAGAACCGAAGATTTGGGGTCTGAGATTCTACAGATTAGCATTGACTACAACTTCTCAATAAATGATGCAGAAGCCTTTGCACCTTCAAATCCTAACTGGACTCATGATGGACCTTTTTTTTCAAACATACAATCTGGAGCTTTTAGATTAGAAAATGGTAATACTCTTATATCTGTTGGGGATCAAGCATATTTTTTTGAAATAGACTCTACAGGAAATACAGTATGGGAATATTATCATACAGGACCATCAGGTCAGACATTTAATGGAAATATTCCAAGAGCTCAAAAATATAATATCAATTACCTTCAGTTAAGTCTAATTGGAGATTTGAATTCTGATTTGATGGTCAACATATTAGATGTAATTTTACTTGTGGATTATATTTTAAATGTTCAACTAGTATTTGAGTCTAGCTTAGATATTAATCAAGATCAAGTAATAGATATATTAGATATTATAGAATTAGTTAATATTATAATAGAGGATTAGTTTAAATAAAATGGCCATTAAAAAAATTATTAAGGTGTGGAATCAAGATGGATTGATATCCGATAATATATCTTTTTTAAAGAAAAGCACTAAGGATGTCTTCTTTCCATTGACAGATGGCTCATTTAATATTATAAATGATCTACTAGATACTTTCAAAGATACTCCCTGTGCAGGAATAGCTGCTAATCAAATTGGGTATGACAAGAAGATCTTTATTGGCCTTAAGGATTACCATGAATCTATAGATGAAGAAGAGTTAGAAGAAAAAGAAAGTCAACATCAGTCTGGAAGTAGCGAAACAAATGATTATGCTGATAATTATGAATTTTACATAAATCCTAAGATTGAATTGGTTGATAAAAAATCAATTCAAGAAGAAATTGAAGGATGCTTAAGCATACCAATGATTTCTCTTAGAATAAAAAGATTTGATAAGATTAAGGTTAGATATCAAAATCAAGATGGTGCAGTTATAAAAAAAACTCTACGAGGTTTTATGTCTAAGCTCTTCCAACATGAATTAGATCATCTTAATGGAATTTTGATGCTAGAGAACAATGTAATTGAAGGCTTTATCGATAAAGATTCTTTTGTTACACCTGAACTTTATGAGGAATTACAGCCAAAAGTTTTAAGATGAGGCTCATAAGTTTTTTATATAAACTTCTATTTAATGTAAAAAGCTCTCCTAAAACCCATAATCAAGAAGAGCTTTTTCATAGTGATATTTTTTTAAGGCCGAACAAAGCTAACTTTAAAACATGCCCACAATGCAAGAAAGAAGCAAAAACAAACAAAGATATAGTTGACTTTTTTGGAATTAAAACATCTAATGGGAAAACACAGATTCAATCCTGGTGTAAGGAATGTAGAAGACAAGCGAATCAAAGCCCAAAAAATACAAGCAGACAACAAGAAATAATATAGAGGGAGGTATAGTGAAAAAATATGATATAATCATATGGGGTGCTACGGGTTTTACTGGTAAGTTAATATGCAATTATCTGGCTAATCACAATGATATAAATAATATTAAATGGGCAATAGCTGGTAGAGATAAGAATAGACTCTCTCAAATTGCTAAGAAACACTCTATTTCATACTATATAGCAAATTCTTTTGATTCTAAATCTCTGGATAAGCTCTCTGAAGACTCTCAGCTAATTATTACAACAGTAGGCCCTTATAGCATATATGGAGAGAAACTTATAGCTAGCTGCATTAAAAACAATACCCATTATCTTGACTTGACGGGTGAACCCAATTTTGTAAAAAGAATTTCTTCAAAATACAAGAATGCCGCTCAAAATAGTAAGGCGATAATAATGCACTCATGCGGTTTCGAGTCAGTCCCTTCTGATCTTGGAGCATACCTAACTGTTAAACAGTTAAATGGTCAGAATGTAGATTTGACGTACTATTTAAAAACAAAGGGACGTATATCAGGAGGCACATGGGCATCCTTTTTAAATTCTATTTCTTTAGGCTTAGGTGAGGCAAAACTAGCAACGAATAAAGGGACCACAAATAATACAAAAAAACAAAAAAAAATTTTCTATTCACATCGATTCAAAAAATGGGCAATGATATTTCCGGTAATCGATAAATATCTTGTCATGAAATCAAGTAGAAATATGCAAGAGTATGGGGAACACTTTAATTTTAATCTATACACTCTACAGAAATCACTATTTTCAATAATATTGATAATACTAGGGATTGCATCTCTTTCTTTTTTAAGTAAAGTTAAATTTGTAAAGAATTTTTTACTTTCAAGAATACCTTCAGGTACCGGTCCATCGAAAGAACAAAGAAAAAAACATTGGTTTGAAGTAAATATTATTGGGAAAACTGAAAGTAAAGAAGCTCAAACTATTATAAGTGGAGGAGACCCTGGCTACGAAGAAACGGCTAAATTTATATCAGAAACAGCTCTATGTATAATCATGCAAAAAGATCAACTTCTAAAAAATAAAGGGATATTGACTCTTGTGGAATGCACTGGAGACTTAATGCGAACTAGGCTAGAAAATGCTGGAATTAAGATTGTAACGTTTACAAAATGAAAAAAGTTAACATATCTGACTCTTGGTATCAACTACTTGAAGATGAATTTAAGAAAGATTATTTTAGAGAATTAGCTGAAAAAATAAGGAGTAGGTATAAAACTGAGATTGTTTACCCGCATCCATCAAAAGTATTCAATGCATTCAATATGACACCTCTAGATAAGGTGAAGGCTATTATTATTGGACAAGATCCTTATCATGGCCCCAAACAAGCAAACGGATTATGCTTTAGTGTTGAAAAAGGACTTAGACTACCCCCTTCATTGAAGAATATCTACAAAGAACTAGAAAGCGATTTGGATATCAAATCACCATCTCATGGCTCCCTTGAGAATTGGGCTCTTGAAGGAGTACTATTACTCAATACAGTACTAACAGTAGAGAAAGGAAAGGCAAACTCTCATCAAAAATATGGATGGGAAATCTTTACAGATACTGTAGTTAAGAAGATTTCTAAAGAGCGAAAAAATATAGTTTTCATTCTATGGGGAAGGAATGCTCAAGAAAAGGGACGAAGTGTAGATAGAGAAAAACACCTTGTTTTAGAAGCTGCACACCCCTCTCCTCTATCTGCATACAATGGATTCTGGGGCTGCAGGCATTTTTCAAAAGCAAACCAGTACCTAAAAAGTAATTCGATAACACCTATCAACTGGAATATAGATTAAAGTATTACTTTAAGTAAAAATAATAATTTATATGAATATATTATATATAGAGCCATATCTTGGAAAGTCTCACCTTGCTTGGTTTGAAGGGCTTAGGCAACATTCAAAGTACAATTTTGACATTTTAGATCTACCTGGAAGTAAATGGAAATGGAGAATGCATGGAGGTGCAATTACTATAGCCAATATGTTTAATCAGCTGAATTCTAATTACGATTTAATTATATGCTCTGATTTTTTAAATCTTCCTATCTTTAAATCATTGTGTCATGATAAAATTGGCAGAACTCCTATCTTAGTCTACTTTCATGAGAATCAAGCATCATACCCATGGTCTCCAGCAGATAAAGATATTGAGCTTGAAAGAGATTTTCATTACTACTTTATAAATCAGACTACTTCTCTTTGCTCATCATGGAACTACTTCAATTCTATGTATCACTTAGAAAGCTACATTGAAGGTTTAAGTAGATATTTGTCAAAAATGCCTGATTATAAAAATAAAGAAACGCTAAACTTAATAAAATCCAAGTCATCAGTGTTACATCTTGGATGTGACCTTAAAAAACTAGGTGAAGCACGGAATGAAGCAGAAAATAGAAAACCATTAATTTTATGGAATCATCGTTGG
>CAZKFO010000012.1:0-26444 GCA_964552145.1 uncultured bacterium
GCGGACTCATAATCCGTTGGTCCGGGGTTCGAGTCCCTGAGGGCCCACAACTACATTACTACATATAATGATGAAATGTTACATATCTATACATGATGTATCCCCAAATAAGTTTAGTGAAATCAAAAATATAATAAATCACTTAAGACATCATGACTGTAAAAAAATTACACTGCTTGTAATCCCAAACCTAGATTGGACTGATAAACAGCTACAAGATATTAGACTTATGCAGAAAAATAATATTGAGATAGCAGCTCATGGATGGGAGCATAAACATCACTCAATTAAAAATCTATATCACTATATTCATAGCAAAGTATTTAGTAGGGACTGCGCTGAGCATCTTTCAAAAAATAGAGCTGAAATAATTGAGCTTATGCAAAGATCCTTTAAATGGTTTACTGATAGAAAGTTCACACCTCCCACTGTGTACGTTGCACCCGCATGGGCACTTGGAAAAATAAAATATAGCGATTTAGATACTCTTCCATTTAGTGAATATGAAACTATCACTGGAGTATATTCAAATAATCATATGAAGTATATCCCTCTTATTGGGTTTGAGGCAGACACCTTGTTTAGAAAGTATACTCTTAAAATATCAAATTTTGCTAACTATCAAATTTCTAAATTAACTGGAAGCCTTCGAATAGCAATCCATCCTAATGATTTCAACCTTTTATTATCATCTGATATCAATAAATTTTTATCTAAAGTAAATGAGACAATTTATCTTCATGAATTTCAAAAATAGAATTAATATCTACTAAATGAACATATCTATATTCATCGATGTCAAATTAAATAGAAATGGAGTTGGGAGCTACTTCCATGACTTATCAGTATTCTTCAAAGAAAATAATATGAATGTAAAATTATATAATCCTGAATCAATAAATAAAATTCATGGCTCTTTCTCCTATCCAGGAGATAAAACCCAACGAATTGTTTTTCCAAGCTATAAAGAGATAGAAAAAGATATCAAACAAAGTAAACCTGATGTCCTATTATTTACATTCTTTGGTCCTATAACACTGGTGGGCATGAGAATTGCTAAAAAACATAAAATTCCCTATATATATGTGATGAATAGTGATCTTAAAGAATTTATAGATTATTACTATACAGGATTCTCTCATTTTGCATTGCAAAAATCTAGCTCATATGTAGAGAGGAAACTTATTAAGAATGCCCGTCATGTAGTAACAGTGAACTCAACAATGCATAAAATCCCTAAAAAATATAACGCTCAATCAGTTACAACTCTTGGGACTTTAATTGATAGTGCATTCTTGAAAAATGATCCACTTGATTTGGTGAATCAAATTAATTCCATACTCTTTTTTGGCAGACTCGCTATTGAAAAAAATGTAGACTCTTTTATTTATGCTGCAAAACAGCTACCACAACTTAATTTTAATATTGCAGGAGATGGTCCTTTAAGAGAGATGGTAGAAAAAGAATCAAACCAAATTACTAATTTGAATTATCTTGGATGGATTGATAGAGCAGAAATAATTAATGTCATAGATAGTAATGATATGGTGATAATGCCAAGTGCATTTGAGGCGTTTGGGACTGTAGCTTTAGAGGCTCTTTCAAGAGGACGAATTGTAATCGCAGGTGAGAATCATGGAATTAGAGAATTTGATACATTAAATCAGTGCTTATTTAATGCTGGTGATTTTAATTCATTACAAGATGCAATAAAAATTATATCTCAATTTAAAAATGAAAAAATATCAGATATATCGAGAGCCTCATTTGAGGCTATAAAAGAATATGACTCCGATACAAAACAAAGATGGATTAATCTACTAAAGGATGTAAATTGATATTATGTATATAAAATTTATTTTAACAATTCTTATTTCATGTGTGTATTCACATTCTGATCATAATCATGGAAATAATCATCACCATGGGCATAGTCATAATCAATTCAAACAAAATGGAACTATAGATGGTATAATTATAAATGAAAGTACTGGAGACCCTATCGAGTATGTATCTGTATCTGTGTATAACTCAACATCTAATGCGCTAATAGTTGGAGGTATTACAGACTCTGATGGATATTTTAAAATAAATAGTATCCCGCTAGGAGAATATTTCCTAGAAATCTCATTTATTGGATTTGAAACTAAGATTGTAAAAGATATATCAATAAAAAAACAATTCGGCATAAATCAATCACTAGGTGATATCAAATTAAAATCTCAAGCAATTGAAGGAGCGGAGATTAAGGTAGTCGATGATGTTCCAGTAGTTGAATTTGAAACAGATAAAATGGTTTATAATCCATCTGATGATATTGTAGCAAATAGTGGAACTGCAGAGGATCTATTAAACAAAGTACCAATGGTAACCGTAAATCAAGATGGTCAAGTTTCTTTAAGAGGAAACCCAAATGTGAAAATTTTAATTAATGGTCGACCAAATAGAATGGGGAAAGAAGTAGATAATATCCCTGCAGATTTAGTGGATAAGGTAGAAGTCATCACATCACCCTCCGCAAAATATGATCCAGAGGGCATGGCAGGAATAATTAATATTATTCTGAAGAAAGGTAAATTTGAAGGATTAAATGGAAGCGTTAAAGTGAATGGTAAGCATAACTCTAATAGTAGTATAGATGAGATAAATGGGACTTCATTGTATGCTAACTACCAAACTGATAAGTTTAATATATATTCAATGTTTTCATTGAATAATAGAATGAGATATAGGAGTAATAGCAGAGATGTATATAATATTTTAGATAATACGAAATACTATGATACAGATGGTTATCGATATGAATCTACTACTAGGGGTGATGGCTATTCAAATTCACTTACGTTTGGTTCAGATTACACAATAGATGATAATTTGAAAATTAATGCTGAGATAAATTATAAGAAAAATTTAAAAAATAGATTAATTAATCAAGAATATTTTCAGGATGGTATGGATGATACAAATTATATCAAGGAATCTGAAGAAGGTGATGTGGATGATAACTATCATCTTGAAAGTTATCTTGAACTAACAAAATCATTTCTAGATCCAGAACAAGAAATTTTTGCAAGCTTCTCATCACATGCTAGTATAGATAGCCAATTTGAAAGACAAAATCAATACAATACACATATTGATGAAGAAGAAGATAACTACGAATTAGATTTAAACTATAAGTCTCCAATTAATGAACAAAGCAACTTTGAAATTGGATATGATGGACGCTTTCTGAACTCTAAAGAAAGCATGGATTTTGAATTAGAAGGATTAAATGGTGTTAATGACTTTAATATGAAAAGGCATATACATGGTTTCTTTGGAGAATATCAACTTGAACTAAGTGAGAAACTCAGCATTAAACCTAGCTTAAGGTTAGAGGTAGTTGATAAAAATATTGAGTTCATTAAAAGAGAAACGAACATGACTGATAACTCATCCCTCTATGGATTATTGCTGTCAGCATCAGAAGATCCTGTTAATATTCAAGAATTTAATATTTTCCCAAACCTCAGCTTGACCTACAACATAACAAAAAAGAAGAATATACAATTTGGAATAAGTAGGCGTGTTAAGAGACCTGCAGGGGGACATCACGGCTCTTGGGGGCAGTTGCGACCTTTTCCAAGAGATGTATATAACACAAGCTTTATTTTTAAAGGCAACCCATTTTTAAAGCCAGAATTTTCTAATCAGTTTGAGATCTCTTATAAAAGCCCGATGCCAATGGGGTTCTTATATACCAACATCTATTATAGAGCTATTGAAAACTCTATAGAATGGTACAATGAAGACTTAGATAATAGCGTAGATGGAACTATAATAACATTTACAAACGCTGAGAGAGGAAGTGACTTTGGTCTTGAAGGATTTATGATGGTAATGGGTCAGCGCCTTGGTGCAAGCTATAATGCCAATACTCTTAGTAATAGTGATGATGATTTTCAGCTTAATGGAAAAGATGAGAGATTAAGTGTATGGATGTCAGTTAGTTTTCCGGAGGAATATATTAAAATATTTGGATTTGAATTTGGCTTTTATTATATGAAAATGAAAACACCTGGAGGAACACTCTTTGGAGATAAAGGGACAATTTGGGCTGACACTGGAATATCAAAATCATTATTAGATAATAGAGTAAATCTATCATTAAGCATTGATAATATTTTTGATCAGGGTGGATTTCAAATGAATACATATAGACCTACAGTAGATTCAAATGAAAATGAGGTTCTTCAATATAATGAAGTTAAATCATTTGGAAGTGGTAGGACCTTATCAATTAATATCAAATATCATTTTGGTAAAATGCAGGAAGAAAAAAGAAGGAGACGTAGCGGAGGTGGATATGGAAGCGGTGGTGGTGGTGGAATGGATATGGGATATTAAAATTTAGAGCCCTGGAATATCATGTAATGATAATCCAATTGAAAATTTATCATAACTCTCTGGTAAATCATTAAACTTCCAATAGTATGTATCATAAGAACCTTGGAGTGTTATATTCTTCTTTAATGCTATAGAAAATCCAGCGCTATAGCTCTCTCGTAAATCATTATTGAATGGACCTTCTTCAAATGGTGTTTGAAGATATTGATAACCAGCAAATAGATGTACAGGAATCATAGGAAGTCGCATTGCCCCACCTATATGATGATTAAAAGTTGAACTAAATTCATTTTTGATTTCATTGTTAATATCTAAAACATCCTGTAGTTGATAAGAATCAGAAGAGAATTCTAAATTACTCCAATCAGTATATTCAAATTCATAAAACAGGTTAAAAACTTTTGTAATCATTGCCCCACCTATATGTGCTGTAATAGGTTTTCTTGCATTATAATTCCAAACTCCTGACCAGGATTCATCTTGATTGGAGATATGAGACTCAGTATAATAATCTTCTATTGTTATATTTTTAGGTAAATCAAATGAAATCCCATACTGAAAATTCTTAGTAATTACATGCATGAGACCTAAGGTAAGTTCCGAACCAGAAAATTCAGGTTTATAATAATGGGTTATTTCATCTCCATATTCAATCATCTCATTTTTACCTCTTAGCAATTTAAGATCTGCACCAATATAAAATCTCTTAGCAAATTCAAGTGCAGCTCCTAAATGATATGAGGTAATTTTTCCCTTTTCAGAGTATTGATAAGTATTATCTAATGATGCAGACATAAAATCAATAGATTTGTGTGCGCCTGCACTTAAAACCAGACTCCCTCTATACACTGAAATTGGCTGAACAAAATCTATGCCATTAAAACCACTGTTTGATATATCAGAAGTTGTGCTAGTAAACTGACTATTTGAAAAATTTAGCTGCATATATGAAAAACGCATTGCAGCAAGATTAGCAGGATTAGATGTAAGCCCTGGCGTAATATAGCCCGAAGCAACTGTTGCTCCACCAATACTATTCGATAATATCTGAGAATTTTCGAAACCCCAAAATGGTCTTAATACATCAATTGGATTTTGAGTAAAAACTAGAGATATAAATAGAAATATATAAAAGCCTCTTTGTATCATTTTTTCTTAGATTTAAAATTTGATTTCTTTTTGGAACTCTTATTTGACTTCTTGGAATTATAAGCCATCACATTAGACTTCTTTTTTGATTTTTTTGATGAGCTTACAGAAGAAATAATATTAATTAAATTAATAATAGAATTACTACTGTTAGAAAATGTTTTATTTGATTTCTTTTTCCCACCAGATATCTTCTGAGATCCAGTTGGAGTACCATATTGAAAGCTTCTAGGCTTTCTTGTATTAGATCCTATTGAATCATTATTTTTATTAGATTTACCTACTTTTTGTGAATTAACTTTTTCTCTTTTTCTAGAGCTATCCGTTGATTTTGAATTATCTACTGATGATAAAACAGGATCAGTTGATATTAAATTAGATTCTTCTTTATTTACATTATTATTGGAAGTTTGACCGGGAAAAATATCTAAATTCTCTCTAGTAAAACTTCTATCCCTTCTATCTTGTGTGTTATCTGAATAGTAATTATCATCGTACTCATCATCTGATTCCCAATTATTATATCCCCACCAATATCCATCATAGTATCCGTCATGATAACCATTATAATATCCATGACCATAATGATCCTGATGATGATGGTGACCATAATAATCCCAGTGATATGTCCCCGTCCACCAATTAAACGTTATCTGGCAATATCCTGCACAACTATAACCATGATGATGTGAGTAGGAATGACAATGATCATGTCCGCAGCACCCAGAGTTATGACTACATGTATAATTATTAATAATAGTATAACCTTCACCGCTATCAGATGATATATCATTCGTAGAAGAATCAAACTCACTATTACTTATTGTTTGTTCTTCAAAAGGAGCATCTATAATAGTATAGCAGGCATTAGATAAAAAGCCAATAGCAACTATTAGAATATAATTCATATACTGATTACGATTTTTATTCATAGAAACTCCTATTAAATACTATTTTAGTTATGACGCTAACTGTTATACAATTCAAACACTCAAAAAGTTTCAGATTAATTACGATAAAATTAAATTTGAGATTATAATAATATCTATCACAGAAACATCTTGATCTTGATTTAAATCAGACATATAAAATTGTTCATCTGTAAAATCAATTACTTCCAAAATAAAATTTACTATTAGTATAATATCAAGTATATCTATAATACTATCTGAGTTTACATCTCCAAGATTTGAATAAGGGGATAAATAATCTAGAGAATACTTAAATGCTTTTGATATTGTATTTTGACCAACACCATTATGCTCATATTCCCAAACGATATTTCCTTCTGTGTCTATCTCAAAAATATATTTTTCTGTGGCAGAAGTAATAATCGTATTGCCATTCTCTAATCGACGAACACCAGACATTATATGAGAGAAAAAATCACCAGTATAATGCCAACTGTAATCAAAAGGAGGGAATGCATGCACCTCATCTATATTGTATAAGCCTAATTCATTTAATGGAGGTGTAATCTGAACAACAGATGATTGAGTAAGATCCTGACCAAAACTAGTTATTGATCCATTATTATAAATAATAATATCACCTTGACCTGGATATCCATCCGGAATCCAATTTGCATCATGCTGACCAATCAACATTCTATTATCTTCTTGCCCCCTACCATAGTTTATGGGATTTCCCCACCTATAGAGTATATCGCCTCCCATCCCACTGTTTCCGCCTGAATGTCCAGCTGCTTCTTCTGTAGTTGTGCTATGATCTATAATATAAATTTCATGCATGTTTCGTGAGGATATTAATATCTGATCAAGTTCTGTATTGTAGTCTATGGAATTTGAATGAGTCCAATCAGAAAAACCTAATGGAGCAAGAGATAAGCTAACTAAATTGATATCTAAAAGCTCAGGATGCTCAGCTATAACCCCGTAGTTAGGCAATGAGGGATCAGAATCTTGAATTATATGATCCCAAAAACTCCACTCCCATACAATATTAGCATCATTGATTCCAATAGGCTCTAACTCTACAATTTTATCTGGCCATATATCACTATCTATATCTATTCTTCCAGCATTAATTGCTTCTAGATATGTCTTTCTATCCCAAGATAATATCAACAAATTCCCATTTGGCATCGGTTCTATATCATGATGCTGGAGATGATTGGTATCTGAGTATGTATACTCCCATATAATATCTCCATCCCAGTTATAATGAATTATTTTTCCTCCATACGCAGCTCCAACCATAAAGGGATCTTCAATCTTAAAGGGACAAATAAGGGTACTATCTGATAAAAGGTACGGTGTTAATGCTGCAGAAACCTCATGGTCCCACTGATTAATAATTTCTCCATCGTTATTAATTAATCGTGTATAGCTATCACCACCACCACCTGGTCCATCTGTTATCGGGCAAAATAATGTGTAGCCATCAAACACCTCTTGATTAAATGTAAAGCTAATGATGAAAGTAAAAATTATTTTAAAATACATACTAAAGTGGATACCTAACATTTATTTCAAAACCATTCTTAGTTTTTATAAAATTAAAAGCTTTTAATTCTATATCACTTCTCTCTGTATGAATTACATTACCAAGAATACCTATGGCTGCTCCACAGAATACATCTATCCAATAATGTTTTTTTGCATAAACTCGGCTGTAACCAACAAAGGATGCTAACAATAAACTTGGAATCCCATACCTGCTTCCATATCGCTGATGTATAAACATAGCCCCTGAAAATGCAGCTGTAGTATGACCAGATGGAAATGATTCACAACAATGACCATTAGGTCTTTCCTTATCTATAACAATTTTTAAAAGGGATGTAGTGAGATTTGCAGAGAGGAATGATTTCCAGAATTGAGATGTCCCCCTACTATCCTTATGATATTTTGTAATTGCTAATCCAGTCAAGGGAAGCCCTACTTGAAGAAAATCTCCTACTCTTTCAATTGAAGATCTGCTTTTATCATTTAGATGGAAAGGATCAAATGATATCCCAGAACAGAATAGTATGCTATTACATAAAAAAATTAATATGATATGAGAGTAGCTCATAAATCTATATATCTAAAATTATATTGACCATACTAACAACATCTAATATATCAATTTCACCATCATTATTAATATCTGATAGAGATATCTGTTCATTTGTTAAGCCAGAATTATCTAAAATAAAATTGACAATAAGAACAACATCAATTACATCCACTGAGCTATCAAAATTAACATCACCAACTATGCTATTATCTAATCCTAATGATATATCCTCATCTCCCTGTTGATAGTCAACATATAAAATAGGCAAAAAGAACATCTCATCTGTAGTACCATCACCCCAAAAAACATACTGAGGAGGGTTGTTTGGATTGTCAGGGTTATTAGATGTATTATCATAAGTTGCTATAGCATGTATAGTAGAACCAGACGGGATATGAAGCATATATTCAGGATAATAGTAATTCTGCCAATCAAAATCCCAATTATTGATTTGTATAAATGGGATTGTATCATTTAATGCTGTCGTTGCAAAAATTTCCCATGAATTTCCAATAAGATGCGAATGGGGGAAAAAACTTAAAATACTTATATCATTAGAAACATATACACTATTATAAACCTCTGTAATTTGGTATGGAGGTAGCTGAATTCCAGTATCAATCATTGTAAATGAGTTAATCACCCTATCAACCTCTCCATCTGCTAGAAATATATTTATTATTGATTGATCTTCCATATCTTCTAAAACTGGGGCGTAGTGCATCTGCACAACAAGGTCCCAGCCAGCTGGTATAGATTGTGCAACTCCACTTGGCCATTTATTGGGCTTTGTCCCAGGGGCATATCCACCCAATAACTCTGTTGTAACCGTAACACCAAAGCCTCCAAAACATTCATATCCATATTGATTATCTTGATTATCAAGATAGTCTGCGCTACCTGGAGGAACACCCACCATAATGGTATGATGAACAGCTTCATTATTACCAGGGCGTACCTCTATTGCTGAGTAAAGTAGATCTTCTTCATAATCTAACTCAAATATAAAGCATCGATAATAATCTTGATAATTACCTTGAATCTGTACTGCCTCCTCCATTTCTAAAATTATATCTGGACTACCAATTGCAGATCCCTCTGGATAAATTGGTAAATCTGCTTCAAAACTTGGATCCCCTTGTATTCCACCCTCTTCAACCCATTGATTGAATAAATTAATTTCCTCATCTGTAAGCGATCTCTCTCCAACTAAAGAACTATAGTCTCTATCTGGTGGCCATGGAGGCATAATAGGCTGACCATGTCGATAGTCATCATTTGTTGAAATAGCATATGAAATCCAATTTCTATTATTATATACATCTTCATAGTTATTGAGGGGCAAAAATGCACCAATTTCATTTGCACGATGACACTCAGTACAATTATTATAGATAATAGACGAAATATCCTCGCTATAATTGATTTCTGAATCTAGTGCTGATAATAATAGAATTGGAGAAATAATATTAAATAAATTGAATTTTTTATTTTGAAAAAGAATCAAATTATTACCTCCAAAATAATGAGTGGCTAAGTTAAAAAATTAATCTATAACGGGCATTGGCTTGATTCCAGATAGGATATCAAATGCCTCAATAAGACCTCTAGTTGTATAAGTAAGCAGTCTCATATTTTCATCTAATAAATTGATACATGGATAACCTGTGGGCATTAGCCATTCTTGAATATCTTTATATTCATCAGCTAATACAGGTATTTTACTATGCGGATATTTATTATGCCAAGATTCTACCCCATAAAAATTCAT
Source organism: uncultured bacterium (assembly GCA_964552145.1). GTDB lineage: Bacteria > Fidelibacterota > Marinisomatia > SCGC-AAA003-L08 > D37C17 > TMED161. The sequence goes on from CAZKFO010000012.1 coordinate 10,331, forward strand.
AGCCTCTTTAAGTTCATCTTGATAAAGTATTGTTATAAATATGACCTCTTCCTTATCAACCTTTTCTTTGATCACACTATATTCTTCTTTCCACCATTTATTAGATTTGATTTTCTCATCTCCTAAAGAGAGCCATAGAGATACATCATTACAGGGAGCACACCAAGCTGCACCAAACTCAACTACAAGGATCTTCCCTTGCATAGCAAAATCATAGATATCAATAGACTCTCCATATTGATCTACAGCAATAAAACGTGGGAAAATATCTCCAAGTTGTGGAGTACAATATAAATCACCTCGTGCGGATTTTGCACAGTTTTGATTATCACAATCACTATTTTGAAGACATTCACAGCCCATGTCTTGGGGACATGAAACTGGAAGTTCATCTCCTTTTATATTATCTTTATTTGGGTTGTAAGGCCACCCTCCGTAATAATAACGATCTGTCTTATCATTGGGGTTCGTACCTACCTTAAGCTCTATATCATCTGTATATCCATCTCCATCACTATCAACTACCTTATCCATTTCTAGCTGAAAAAGGAAGTTTACTAATAGAGTCAAGCATAATATATAGTAAAAATTCTTCATAGATAATTTTAACATAAATTTTAATTATTTAATACTATTTATTATTATAATCTATTTATAGATTTAAAGATTCCAAAAAAAATCGATGTCAGCTCGAAATTACACATATTATGACCTTACTCAAAGCCTATGCAGCAAATGCTTAAATCTTATACAAGCAAAGGTTGTATTCCAGGAAAATAATGTATACTTGCTAAAACACTGCCCTAAACATGGGAAAGAGAAAGTCCTCGTATCTACAGATATCGAATACTATAAAAGATGTCGTGATTACATTAAGCCAGGCGACACCCCTCTTAAGTTTGATATGCCTGTAAAATATGGATGTCCCTATGATTGTGGTTTGTGTACGGATCATGAACAGCACTCCTGTGTAAGTATTGTTGAAATTACTGATAGATGTAACTTAACCTGCCAAACATGCTATGCAGGCTCAAGCCCAACATATGGCCGACACCGTACTCTTGATGAGGTTAAAGCAATGCTAGACTCTGTAGTAGAACATGAGGGAAAACCTGATATCGTACAAATAAGTGGGGGAGAACCAACTATACACCCAAATTTCTTTGAAATACTTGACTATGCAACTACTCTACCAATTAGACATATTATGATTAATACTAATGGTATAAAAATCTCTCAGAGCAAAGAATTTACAGAACAGCTTAAAAGCTATGATGCTATTGGTACAAATAAACCAGCCATAGAAATTTATCTTCAATTTGACTCATTTAAACCTGAAGCTCTTATTAAAATGAGAGGTAAAGATTTATCTGGCATTAGAGAAAAATGCCTTGAAAGGTTGAATAAGTATAATATACATACAACCTTAGTCGCAACTATTGAGAAAGGACTAAACGATGATGAACTTGGGGAAATAATAAATTTTGCGATTAAACAGAAATGCGTTAGAGGAGTTACTTTCCAACCAACTCAATTCGCTGGGAGAGTTGAAAACTTTAATCCAAAAATAAATAAGTATACTCTAAGCGAGACAAGAAATGACATCCTAGATCAAACGGATTTATTTAAGCCAGGAGATATCATCCCCGTACCATGCAATCCAGACTCTATTGCAATGGGATATGCATTAAAGCTAGGAAATAAGGTTACACCTCTAACAAACATGGTAGATCCAGAAGTTTTTTTAGATACAAGAAATACAATACTTCTTGAACAAGATGAAAATCTTCAGAAGCATTTAGTAAATGTTTTTTCAACTTCTAAATCTGGAGATACTCTAGCATCAGATCTACACTCTCTACTTTGCTGTCTACCTAAAATTGTTGCTCCAAAACTTGGTTATGAAAATATTTTTAGAATTATAATCTTAAAATTTATGGATGCGCATGATTTTGATGTGAGAGCAGTGAAGAAAAGTTGTGTTCATATTGTCAATAAAGACAACAAGCTAATTCCATTTGAAACCATGAACCTGTTTTATAGAGATGATAAAATAGATTATCTTAATAATATAAAAAATGAACTGGATACCAGATTTGAGACTAGATATGGTAACTAAAAAACATTTAGAATCTATACTAATAACATTAATTCTCATTTCACTTTTTAATATTATATCATATGATTTCAATATAGGTATTAGTAGTCTTGCCGCTCCTCTAGAAGCAAATCAATACTCTAACTCTTCAGATCAAGATTATTTAATATTAAAAAAACCTCTTACTGGTGATATTATTTTTATAGAGAGAAATAGCGCCATCAAACTAGGTGGATTTCCACGAAATTTAAAAGACTTTACTTTTTACTCCTATAATCAATCGGATCGAAATATATCCCTAGGGCATAAAAATCTATTAAGCGGAGATCAGATTATCTCATATCCAATTAATGAGATTAAATTTATTTCATTAAGACTAGCAGAAATTCAAAAAGATAGTAAACTAGGAGGATTGATAGGAGGAATAATAGGCGGCTATTTAGGTCTTTTCCCTAGCGCAATAGCAGGATGCCTAGGGGCAAGCGCTATCTCTGGAGGAGATCTTTATTTTGACGATAATCCAGCCGCCCAAGTTGTATACTTAGCAATAACTCTAGGAGGAACTGCTTTATCTGCAAGATTAGGCTACAAGGCTGGAGAAAAGATAGCACATAAATATACCAAAATTCCCTTAACTGGTTCAAACGCATGGGTCATTGTTGATAATCAGGATAAGAAAACTTACAAACTAGATAGTGAATTTTAAGATATGATGATTATATTTTGGTATGTAATACTTATTGCATCAATAACATCCTATATAGCATTATCAAAAAACTATAATCCATATAAATGGTTCATTATTGGAGCCACAACTGGTATTATTGGACTTTTTATAATTTTCAAAGAAACTAATAGGAAGAATGAATCCATACATTGAATTCCCATTTGGAATTATAATTAATTCATACAATCTATTCTTCTTAATAGGAATATATGCTGGAGTTATTATTTTCTACTATGAGGTAAAAAGAAAAAAATGGGATATAGAAAATCTCATGTTCTCTTTATCCGGATGTTTTGTAGGTTCCATCGTTGGTGCAATATTTTTAAATACAATTTTATTTGGGAAAGATTATACGCTAAACACTATCACCAGTATGAATATTGAAGGAATGTCAGTGCTTGGTGGAATTTTAGGTGGTTTTATAGGAGTCGAAATCTTTAAAAAAATAGTCGGACACAAAGAATCGACTGGTGACGCATTTGCAATAGCAATTCCAATAGGGCATTCAATCGGACGTATTGGTTGTCTACTAGCAGGGTGCTGTTTTGGAGTACACAGCAACCTTCCCTGGGCTATTAGTTATCCGATGGACTCAATCCCCTATATGATTCATCAACATATGGGATTAATTAATAATAATTCCACCCTCTCCCTATCAGTACATCCCATCCCAATATATGAAATCATATTTAACCTTCTTTTACTAATTCTTCTTCTAAAAATTAGAGACAAGCTTAAAACAAATGGGTCAACATTTAGGTTTTATCTTCTAGGATACTGCGTATTTAGATTTTTTGAGGAGTTTCTAAGAGCTGATACGGGAATTGTAATCTTATTAAATCTCAAACCAATTCAAATTAATCTTATAATATCAATTATATGGATTACCTATTGGCTATTTAAAAATGAGTTTAAAAATAAAGTTAAAATAGATTAAAGTTAATTATTTAGAATAATGTTAATGCAACTAATAATATCCAATATATCAATAGCATTATCCTGATTAATATCTCCTGAAATAAGCTGATATTCTGTAGCAATAATTTCTGAAATTGAGATGTTAACTAGTATAATAACATCTTGTATATTAATTACACTATCTCCATTTAAATCTCCTAGCATGACATCTATATCTTCACTAACAATAAAATCCCAAATTCCACGCCCATAAGTACCAAATCTTGCTGTATATATCTCTGGAATATATTCAACAGTCCAATATGTCTGATCTGGGGCATACAAACCCATGATGTCTATCCATTCTTGTTCTTGAGAAGAATAAGCAAAAGCTCCAACAGCTGTAGCCGCAAAAATAAAATTATCAGATTCTGTTGATGCCAAATCATATACAAGAGTACTAGGCATTCCATTGCTCATACTAGTAAATGTTATTCCATGATTATCACTAACGAAAACCGGAGGGTTAGAATATCCACTTCCTGCAATAACAACCATACCTAAACTAGTTTTGGATGGAAGAATTTTTGAACCATAAAAATAATGTGATTCTGGGCCTGTAAATCCAGGACTCATAGACCAGCTATTTCCATTATCTGAGCTATGATAAAATCGACCATTATATGTTAAAGCATATCTATGTGATGGATCAATTGGTGAAAATGCCATAGCTGTAACCGTATTACTAAAGTTATAATCACCTTCATTTACCTGAATTGAGTTCCCTATCCTAGTTAATTGAATTATATGATTCCCGCCAGAAAGACCCCCTCCCGCTATATATACAGACTCTGGATCATATGGATCCTCCATTAATGGTGGGAGCCAAAGATTTCCACTCATCTGGAAGTCCCATGTGACGCCACTGCTATTTATTGATGCATTGGGATAATACATTGCAAATCCAGGATAGACAGTCCATATACTTTCTCCATCATCTCCCGAAACAAGATGTCCATAGTCACCACTTATTACCTGCTCAAAATCATATACACTATTAAATTGATTTATACTTCGCTGAAATCCCTGATCTTGGCTCCCCGCAAAAACCTGATAGGGCTGTGACCTTTCTGTATATGTTGAGTAATACTGACTAACTCCAAGTCCATTTAAAGATAAGTTCTCTACTTCATTAATTATTCCATCTGATATATACAATCCGCCATCAGTGCTAATAAATGTTATCTCATGCCCATCATCATCTTTTATAAACTGAATTTCTGGGATATCCGCATGGAGATAAATAGAAGGATCTCCGTAGTATTCCCACCAATTATTTACTCTTTCCCAATTATTACCATTATTAAGACTTCGGTAAAGATCAATTCCTCCAATCGCTACAATATTTTGATTGTCATAAGATCCGTTAAAACTATTTCTAGAAAAAGTATAAGATGGAAGTTCTCCTTTATCGATCCATGTTTCTCCATCATCATTAGAAAAATAAAGCCTATCTCCAATTTTAGCATGAAAATGTAATGAACCATTATTATCATTATCTTTTCCCGCGCTTAAAATATTTTGACCTTGATTAGATGGTCCAGCTGATCCTATAAATGATAAATTATTATGCAATGTTGATATAGAATATAGTTCTCCATTATTTAAGAAAAAGATATTAGACGGAGCGTATCTATCTGTCCAGATATCATATGCTCGCTCACTTTCTAAAGAACTTATATATATTTGATAAAAATTCTCTCCTAGGTCATCTGATCTAAATATTTTAACAACTGGTCCATTTATTGATCCATTATCTCCAGGGCACTCACAACCTGCACAATTCCAATAATAATTTGATTCTAACGTCGCACAATCAATTACATATTCATCCCATGCGGTGTCACAGCACTCAGAGCCATACTCTGTATAGTCATATAGGCAGCTTTCACAATTTGATGAGCCACCCTCACTGTGCCATTCTTTAGTCAATACAAATATCACAGGTGCCTCTTGACTATCGAAATAGCTTACTGTTGATCTATATATTTCTCCCCAGGATTCGACTCCTTCAAGTCCTGATGATTGATTGAGAGTAAAGCCTTCATTGTCAGAATAGTAAAATTTATTTCCAGCACTTATAAGCAGTCTATTATTAATGTTCCCATTTGGAACTAATCTTATCATATTAATATTATTAATTTGCATGTAATCATTAACTGAAACCCACCCTTCACCGAAAATAGAGCCTTTCCATATATTCCCACCTGAAGAACCACAATATATCATCCTTTGGTCAAAATCAATTTCAACAGTGTGTATTCTTCCAGCCAAATTATTACTACCTCGCTCTTGCCACTCTCCACTTAGTTCTCTGCTAAAAAAAGAGCCCCTATGCTCCTGTGATGAAGTCATTGATAAACGTTCTCTTTTATCAGTTATTAGGAAGGATCTCGCTTCTCTATAATCTTGATTGACTTTCTTCCAATCAATATCTGGAGATGCTTTATGCATCTGCTCAAAATATTGGCTTCTATGTTTTTTATAAACTTTCCTATCCTTCTTTTTCTGAATATACTCTGTGGGAGCAGGAGGGAGAGATGAATTACTATAAACCACTAAAAAAATAAATGAGCCTAAACCAATTAAAATAATAGATATGTTAAGTCTATTAGACATCCTAATTCACGTCCTTATTATTGAACTTATTAATAATTATATTATCATTAGATTGTAAATTTTCTAACCAATCCGTATCTATATCTTTTAAATATGTATTAAAGAATCCAAGTACTGTTGTATTTGTTACATCTAGAATCTGTTCGCTATCTAGCTCACTTGATAAATTAAGTTTTGATGCTAACCTCGATAAATGGGGAGAATCTGTAAAATCATAATGATGAGCACCGGCTAAGCTTAATTTATATCCTATTCCACTCTTAGTCATTAGTATATCATCAAGAATCTCATAATTATCAATTCTATCCCATGTGGTTTGACCTAAATGCAAAAAAGGCTTACTAAAATCTTTTGTGTAAATCTCAGGAATAATTGGGACATACCAACCATCAAGGCTTAGGCAAGATTTTATTCTTGAATCTAATATGCTAGCAGCAAGACTTGTTCCACCCCCAAATGAATGACCAAAAATACCAATTTTATTCATATCTAGTAAGCTTGAGAAACTAGTATTTACCTCTCCTGATTTAATGTGTTCTATTTTATTTAAAACAAAAATTATATCAGATATTCTTGTATCTATTTGAGGATTAAACACCTCTCTAAATTGTTTTTCTTCACACCCATAGCAATACTTTTCTGCTTTCTTAATCTTAGTTCCATCAGGAAAAATTGTCAAGGTCGCATCATAAGTATGATCAAGAGCAAATACAATATACCCATGACTTACTAACTCCTGAATCTGAGTTGTATTTTGAAATCTAAATCCCTCAAAACCATGAGAAAAAATAACTATAGGGAATGTTTTAGCTACTTCTATTGGAGTTGTATCTATATATGTATCTGTATCAACACGATCAACAGCACGAACTATAAATTTAGGTACATTGAAACTCTCTGCAAGAGATTCAACCCTCTGATTAGAGTAATCGACCCAAGAATATTTTTTATTATTGTTAGGTATAGCAGGATACCAAGCTTGCACCATTAATCGTCTTCTATCTTCTGAATTATTTGAAAACCATTCAGTCCTTGATGAATCTATCCAATAAAATGTTTCTGTTCCAATTTGATAATCTCCAGTGGGAGATTTTATATCGTTAAGTGGTACTACTCTAGATGCTACAAATGAACATCCAGTAGATATACACCATATAAAAATTAATAAGAGCTTTATCAAATTTTTCAAAGTTTGATTCCTAGTTTATTATATATAAAGCTAAGCAACCATGCTGGTCCAATAAGTAAAAATTGTAAATCTTCAAAAAAAGAAGGTTTTTTCCCCTCAATTTTATGGCCTATAAACTGACCTATCCATGCCAATACAAAAATTGTAAGTGATAATTTCCAAACACTAGGATCATAAATTTTAATCCAGGTAATTGAATATAACATTAAAATCGCAACCAACAGCATCCCTATTGCAATAGATAATGAAAGGCGCACATAAAAAATAACAGCAAAAAGTAAAAATAGAGTGGTCCAATTTAAATAAATGCCTTGATCTTTAATTGTAAATAACACAATTGTATATAGTGGGATTATTTCAATAAGCGCTAGCAAACTAAGCATTATTAATGGCACACAAATCCAATGAATCATCTTGTTTATTGAATTTTTATGGCTCTCCCCATATTCAGAAATCCATTCATCAATTGTTCTCATAACACTTTATCCTATAATTGTTTTAATCTTATTCTATTTATAAATTATAGTTATAATCTAAAAAGAAAATTCACTTATTTCAATGACCAAAGGAGATGAAAATGAATCTTGAGGATAAAATTAAAGATGAAATAAAAAATAATCCAATTATGCTTTATATGAAGGGAACTAAGCTTATGCCGATGTGTGGTTTCTCTGCTACCATAGTTAATATTTTAAATGCTTATGGAGTAGAATATGAAGCTGTGAATGTGTTAGAAGATCCAGAAATTAGAATCAAGCTATCAGAATACTCTGACTGGCCAACCATTCCTCAGCTTTTTGTGAATAGTGAATTAGTTGGGGGCTGTGATATTGCCATGGAACTTCATAGTAATGGAGAACTAAAAGATATCTTTGATAAGGTAAATAAATAATTATTAAATGAAAATTGATTTTTCACATATAGTAACCTTTATATCGTTAATTTTTGGATTTTCATTAATGCATGCTATTACAGTTTTAACCACATATATTCAAAATAGCAATAAAATAAAATTTAATTTAATTTGGATTATTTGGGCTATAAATACCATAGTAGTATTAGTAGCAACATGGTGGAGGATATTTAGAAGATGGAGTACTATAGAAATTTGGTACCCCTACTATTTTTTTTATTTAGTATTATTATCTTTTTTACTTGCTATAATATTCTTTATACGATTTGATAAGTTTGATGAACTAGATAAGGGAAATCTAGAAAAACAATTTTTTGAAAGCAAGAAGCCCTTTTTTATAGGATTTTCAACTATATATATTTTTATTGCGCTTGGACAAGAAATTGTTTTTGGGACAATAAGTTTAGAAGTTATAAAGGATAGAATCCCCTTGTTAATTCAAGGGTTTGTTATATTTTGTTTAGCATTTATAAATCATAAAATGATTCATTTACTCCTAGCAATCTTATTCTTAATAGGAGCATTAATTGGGATGTTTTATGGTGGTACTTAATAATTATTAATTAAAAATGGAGGATTTGTTTTTGACTTAATAATTATTCATCTATAATATGGGGTTTATCATGACAATTTTCACTAAACCCACAGTTCTCACATGTATAATGGCAATTTAATATAATAACCTCAAATCCACAGATAACACATTCCTTTTTCTCAATCATCTAAACTATAATATTGCTAGCGCTTTATTTAGAGAATCAATAAAAAAATCAATTTCAGTAGAAGTATTATATAATGATAGACTAACTCTATTAGATGATGAAATTCCAAGGCTTTTCATTAATGGCTGGGCGCAATGATGGCCTGAACGTATTGCTATTTTCATCTCATCTAAAATTTTTGTTAAATCATATGAATGCACCCCTTCAATATTAAATGTAATTACTGGTCCTATATTATTTTTGGGACTATAAATCTTCATTCCTTTAATTTGATTCAGCTGATCATACGTATAAGAAATTAAATTTTGTTCATGTTTTAAAATATTTTCAATACCTATATTATTAATATATCGAATGGCTTCCTTAAGAGCTACAACTTGTGCAATAGCAGGAGTTCCAGCTTCAAATTTCCAAGGGATTTTATTGGGAGTAAATTCTTGTTCAGTTACTAGATCAATCATTTCTCCACCCCCCATAAAAGGTTCCATATTTTGTAGAAAATTCTCTTTACCATATAGTATTCCTACTCCGGTAGGACCATATATCTTATGCCCTGAGAAAGCAAAGAAATCACAATCTAACTCTTTAACATTAATACTCTGATGAACAATACTCTGAGCACCATCTACAAGAACTGCTGCATCTTTCTGATGAGCTATATCAATAATACATTTAATATCATTAACTACACCTAAAACATTAGACTGATGTACAATTGATACTAGTTTAGTTTTAGATGTAATTAATTGGTCTAAATTGCTTAAATCAAGCTCATTATTATTATTAATGGGTATATAATCAATTTCAATCCCTATATCATTTGCAATAATTTGCCATGGAACAATATTACTATGGTGCTCCATTTGAGTAAGAAGAATATGATCTCCTGCTTTAAGATTATGTTTTGCCCACCCATGAGCTACAAGATTAATCGAGCCAGTTGCACCACTAGTTATAATTAAATTTTCTTTATTTTCTGCGCCAATAAATTTAGCTAAATACTCTCTTGAAGATTCAAATTCATAAGTTGCTTTCTCAGCTATTGTATATACCCCTCGATGAACATTAGCATTGTAAGATGAATAGTAATCGTTAATGGCATCAATTACACAATGTGGTTTCTGTGTAGTCGCAGCATTATCAAAATAAATTAAGCTTGGATTCTTAGCAAAGAATGGAAAGTCTGATCTGATTTTATTGATATTAAGAGCCATTAAAACATTCCTAGCTTCAGCTTTGCATCTTCACTCATCATTGAACGATCCCAAGCTGGATCCCAGACAATTTCAACAGAAACATCATTTACTCCAGGGAGCGTACTAACTTTTCTATCAACATCTTGAGCTATAGATGGCCCCATACCACAACCAGGTGCAGTTAAAGTCATCTTAATAGTTATACTATAACCACCTTTTTTACTTCCATCTTTAGAGAAATCATATATCAAACCTAAATCAACAATATTTACAGGTATCTCTGGGTCAAAACATGTCTTTAGCTGCTCCCAAACAAGGTCATCACTGTATCCATCAGTATCATTAATTAACTTCTGTATACTATCATCAACCTCTTTACCAATAGCATCAGCATCTTTCCCAGATATCTTAGCAAGATTGCCATTAACATAAACAGTAAAATCTCCACCCAATGCTTGGGTTATTCTAACTAAAGTTCCTTTTATTAGTTTAATCTCATCACCAGATGGAATTAGTGTTGCATCGCAATCTCTTATCATTTTTATTGGAGCATTCATCTAATTAATCTTTTCTTTTAATGTCTGCACAGCACTTAAAAATCCGTTGGTCCGCTGACTTGTTATCTTACCATTAATCCCAATATCACTTAATATCTGCACGGCATCAATTTTATTAATGAAATCTCGGGATTGATTATTAATTGATAAAGATAATAGGTATAGAAGACCACTAACAATATGAGATTCTGAGTCTGTTTTGATACAATATCGATCATTTGAAATCTCAGAAATCACCATCCAAGCCTTAGATGTACATCCAGATATAAGATTCTCATCTATCTTGTCCTCATCACTAATATTATGTGATTTTTTACCTATATCAATTAGATAAGCCATCATATCAATAGGGTCAGAAAACATTTTAAATGCATTATTAATTTTTAATAGCACATCTTTATTATGACTGATATCTACATCCATGATTTTATTTTCTCATTTATATTTGAGGAATCTAATTTAAATGGAATCAAGAGCTTACTAATAAAACCTTCAAGTAACATATTTTTTGCAAAATCTTTATCAATCCCTCTAGATGTTAGATAAAATAATTCATCCTCACTTAAACTCCCAGTCGTTGAGCCATGTGAACACTTTACATCTTCACAATTAATTTCAAGTTGTGGATTAGATTGTATCTCTGCATCTTTCGATAACAACATATTATTATTATTAAGTCTAGAATCAGAACCAGATGCATTATCTAAAATTAAAATTTTTCCATTAAAAATTCCTTTGGACTTATCCTTCAATAAACTTCTACATAGAAAATTATTTAAGGAATTACCTGAAAGATGCCTTATATCTGCATGATAATCAATATGCTCTTGATCCTTACCAAGAATTAAGACTCCAAATTGATTATCACAATGCTCTCCATTAATTGAGATATCAATATTAGACCTATATAATTTCCCCCCAAAGGACATGGAAAGGAATTGAATCTTACTTTTATTCTTTTGATGGAAAAAAAATGATTCAATGACTTCTTGATTCTCTAGCGATGATGATTGAATTACTTCCGTGTTAGAGGAAGCTTCACAGTAAAATTCAAAGACAGAATTGACTGCACACTTTGATTTATCAGCCAAATTTTGGATATATATTTTGACATTACTATTTTCTCTTGCGTGAATATAGACCCTGGGGAATATAATTTCATTGGCACTAAGATTGCTTGTAATGCTTATAATATTAATAGCTTTATCTGATTTAAACCCTTTTGAGAAATCAATATAAACAACATCAGTAAACTCAGATGTATTATGTGCAACAACACTATTATTGGGATTGCAGATTTTTAAAAAATTTTCTGAACCAGATGAATTAATAATATCATTATAATTTTTAATTTGGAAGCCATCTAAAGAATCATCAGAGTATACTAGTTCACCATTACATATAACAATATTATACATGTCATTAGACAAGTCTATTTTATTGATATCGTAATCAATATTTTTAGAAAATTCAACTTTACAATTTTGAAAATTCTTAGCGTTGGTATATTTCCAATTTTCATCGCTAGTAGATGGGTAGCCATTCTGAGAAAATATATTTTTAGCATCATTTCTAATCTTAGATAACATTTACTTAGCTCTTTTGTCTTTAACCCATGAATAGCCTTTATCCTCTAACTCTCTAGCAAGATCAACTCCTCCAGATAATACAATTTGTCCATCTATAAGTATATGTACGTGGTCAGGTTTAAGGAAATCTAACATTCTATGGTAATGTGTGATTAAAATAAATGATCGATTATTATTTCTATAATTTTTTATTCCATTAGCTATAATTTTCAAAGCATCAATATCAAGTCCTGAATCTGTTTCATCGAGTATGGATAATTTTGGTCTAAGTACTAACATTTGTAAAATCTCATTGCGTTTTTTTTCTCCGCCCGAGAACCCATCATTTACAGATCGATGTAAAAAACTTTCATCTAATCCAACTAATGGCAATAGAGCCCTAATTTCAGTTAAAAAATCAGCAGTATCTATTTCATCTTCTTTATTTATTTTTCTAATTGAATTAATAGCAGCTTTTAAAAAATAAATATTTTTAACACCAGGGATGCTAATAGGATATTGTAATGATAAAAAAATACCAAGAGCGGCTCTTTTATCAGGAGATAAATCAATGATTGATTTATTATTATATATAATATCACCACTATCGATAGAATATTTAGGATGACCAGCAATTGTATTGGCAAGTGTACTTTTCCCTGACCCATTAGGCCCCATAATGACATGAAGCTCACCGCTATTAACTTGTAAATTAAATTTATTGATGATTGGCTGATCTTCAACTGAAACCATTAAATTATTGAATTCTATCATGCTAGCCAACACTCCCCTCTAAACTTACTTCCATAAGTTGCTGTGCCTCCATTGCAAATTCCATTGGTAACTCCTTAAATACATCTCTACAAAATCCATTAACAATTAAAGAAACTGCTTCCTCTTCACCAATACCTCTCTGAGCACAGTAAAACAACTGATCTTCTCCAATACTAGAGGTAGTAGCTTCATGCTCCATCTGCGCAGTTTTATTCTTAACATCTATATAAGGAAATGTGTGAGCACCACATTTATTTCCTATAAGCATAGAATCACACTGAGAGTAATTTCTTGCATTATTAGCATTAGGCATTATCTTGACCTCACCTCTATAAGTCTGTTGACCATGACCAGCAGAAATACCTTTTGTTATAATAGTACTTTTTGTATCACGACCAATATGTATCATCTTAGTTCCAGTATCTGCTTGTTGATAATTATTAGATAATGCTACAGAATAAAATTCTCCTATGGATCTATCTCCACGCAAAATTACACTGGGGTATTTCCATGTTACAGCCGCTCCAGTTTCAACTTGGGTCCATGAAATTTTAGAATTTTGACCTTTGCATAGACCTCTTTTAGTAACAAAGTTATATATTCCTCCTTTACCATTTTCATCTCCTGGATACCAATTTTGAACAGTTGAATATTTAATTTCTGCATTGTCAAGTGCAATAAGCTCAACAACTGCTGCATGTAGCTGATTATCATCTCTCATGGGAGCTGTGCAGCCCTCAAGATAGCTAACATGTGAACCTTTATCTGCAATAATTAATGTCCTTTCAAATTGCCCTGTATTCATCGCATTTATTCTAAAATATGTGGATAACTCCATTGGACATCGAGTGTTTTCTGGGATATATACAAATGAGCCATCACTAAAGACTGCTGCATTTAATGCTGAAAAGAAATTATCAGAATGAGGGACAACTTTTCCTAAATATTTTTTAACAAGCTTAGGGTACTTAGATACTGCTTCTGAGAATGAGCAAAAAATTACCCCTGCTTTTGCTAAATCCTCTTTAAAAGTTGTAGCAATAGATACACTATCAAATACTGCATCAACTGCTACATTAGATAGCATCTTTTGTTCTTCCAATGGAATTCCTAGTTTATTATATGTTTTTAAAATTTCTGGATCCACCTCATCAAGACTTTTTAATTGTTTCTTTTTAGGAGAAGAAAAATAGCTTATATCTTGATAATCAATTTTTGGATATGATACCTTCGCCCAATTAGGTTCTTCCATTTTTTTCCATATTTTATATGCTTTCAATCGCCAATCAAGCAACCATTTAGGTTCATTCTTCTTGGCAGAGATTGATTTTATAACATTCTCATCCAACCCTGGCGGGAAGGTATCCTGCTCTATATCAGTTGTAAAACCAAACTCATATTTTTTATTAAGATTTTTATTGATTGTATCTTTTGACATAATATTTATACTGAGAAACTAGTACCACATCCACAAGTTCTAGATGCATTTGGATTAGTAACCTTAAATCCTCCCGATAGAATATCATCAGAAAAATCTATTGTTGTTCCTTTTAGATAAATCCAACTTTGTAAATCGCAATATATTGTAACTCCCTTAGACTTATAAGTTTTATCAAACTCTCCTTTATTATCATCAAAAGCAATATTATAATTCATTCCTGAACACCCACCGCCAACAACCGATAAGCGGAGTCCATAACCATCCTTCTTTTCTGCTTGAAGAATTGCCTGTATTCTAGTTGCTGCTTTTTTTGTTATAGATATATTATCATCTATATTATTTTCTTTTTTACTCATCTTTCCTCCGATAACTTAGTAAAGTGGTCTAATGTTATTTTTTTTAATGTACTTATTAATTTATCATTAATCATGGCCATAGGATCTTTTATTTTACAGTTGCACTCTTGATTGCAACTAATAGAGGTGCTACAATCTGTTAAGCCTACAGGCCCTTCTAGCATTTCAATAAAATCAATAATATTTATTTTATTTATATTACCTATAATTCGGTATCCACCTTTCGGGCCCTTAACCGATTCAATTATATTCAATGAAGCTAAATGCTGAAGTGTTTTTGCTAAAATTTCTGTAGGAATAGAATTAGCTAAAGCAATTTCTTTAGCAGATGATAATTGCTCGTTGCCTTGCTCACTAATGTAAACTACAGACATCAGTGCATACTCTACCTTCTTTGTTAATTTTAACATATTAAACCTCTCTGTTTAAATTTATTAGTAAAACAGAAAGATAAACAAGAATTATATACGACTATTTTTGTCGGATATAGGAGATTCTATAATTTGAATTGCTCTTTGAATGGATTGTCGAAGATCCATATCTTGATTTGATATTCTAATAATATCAGCTTTCATCCTATCATAAAGATCAGGGATATCTTCATTGAAATCTGAAATTATTTCCATTATTTCATATCGTAGAAGCCACTCATTTGGATAGGTTGACTTGATTTTATTAGAAATATCTAAAATTTTATCTCTATCTATATATTTTTCATCTCTCATTGATTTAATCTGTTCATATAAATACGCTAAATTATCCGTATTTTCTTCAGGGGAATTATAGATTGGTTGCTCTAAATTAGGGAGTTCTACATCCATAAACTTTAGATATGACTGGACATCTGCTGGACCACCATAAACTGAAATAACAGAAGACCCACAAGCAAGATCAAAAATTCCCCAGCTAGGTTCAAATAGAATCTGCTCATCCTTTGAAATTGTACAATCAGAGAATGAAGCTATAAGTAATATATTTTTATCAAATAACTTATTAT
>CAZKFO010000013.1:0-17684 GCA_964552145.1 uncultured bacterium
CATGGCTCTATGACTATCGTAGTAGAATCCATGCCATATACATAATAATTCTTGTGAAGATTTTACAAAGCCTCGTTCAAGCCAATTAATATCATTAATTGAACAACTCCATATTTTTTCTTTAGAAATTGATGCATACCTATCAATAAAAGCTCTGTCAAAACTAGCATTGTGTGCAACAATTATATCTGCTTGATTAAGTATTGATGTAACTTTATCCCAATTAATTTCATGTCCTTCAACCATTTCATTTGTAATTCCATTAACTAAACTAACTTCCATGGAAATTGGTTGGTGTGGGTCATCAAATGATTGATATTCATTTTCTATTAGTAATATTTTACCATTACTTTTATCTACTTTTATAACTTTTAAAGCAATTTCAATAATTTTATCATTTTCAATATTGATACCCGTAGTTTCAACGTCTAGAAAACAAATATTTATATTATTAAAAGAGGGAGATATTCTGTTGATATAATTTTCTCTATCTCTAAGTGTAGGATTATCAATAAAATCCTTTTCTAATTTGTACAATAAAATATCATTACTTCTTTTATCTATTGATTTTATAAATGTCATAACCTTATCCTTTGTCCTTTGTGTTTAACATTGAAGAAATATATTTATTTAAATACGGAGTCAAATATCCATTTACTGATTCATCGTTAATATGTATAATTAACTGATCCTGAATTTTTATTCCATATTTCTTTTCTAATAGATATCTATACAGTGATAGTTGTAGTGAGTAATGATTGAAATTGCAATCTAATAAATCTAACGTTTCTGGTTTATTTCCAGTTTTCATTTTATAAGATTTAGTTTCAATTATTTTAGATGTTTTCCAATCCATAATATTATATATACCATTATTCTTATCATATAGTAGCAAATCTATACTCCCTGCTATTTTTAAATGTTCACAATAAGTAATTACTTCTGGGAAGATTTGGAAATCCGATTTTGTAAGATATTTATTTAACCAATTTATAGCAGATATTGATTTACATTCTTTTGGTAAAATTTTTTTATTAATATAGTTTTCTATTTCTTTATGTATTAGAGTTCCATATTGGCTTTTTTTATCCCACTCATTAATTAAATCTTCTTTTGTTCTGCCTGAATATTTTTTATTACATGTAATTAAATTCGAAGCTATTTTTTCTTTATCAAATTTTTCAAAAAAACTTGATATGTATTCAGTCACACTACAAAATTCAATGTATTCTTTATCCTTTAGAAAGTATTTATGAGAATCTTCATCCAGCGATATTTTATTATCTATTTTGAATAAGTTGTTCATTATTTAGCCCTGTCTCAAGATGGTTCTTAAAAATTTGATATCTTGTTTGTTTTTTATCCGTTCGATTGGTGAATGGCACTTTCCACAATAATTATATGTTTTTATTTCACCTGCTCTTCTTTTTTGGATAGTTAGTTTTTTAGACTCGTAGAAAAAAAGTTTTTCCTTATCATTTTTATGTAAAATTAATATTTCAATCCTGAAAGGATGATTATCACCTTTTGTTATTTTCTCAATTAGAACTATTAATGGATTAATTGTTTTACAACTATCACATTTAAATATTGATTTTATTTTAACCATTTTTCTTCTCCTTGTCTTTTATCTCTTTCTTAAATTCTTCTACCCATTTAGCTGGGCGCTCAATTTTATAGTTCCATTTTCCATTTGTAGTTGTTGCTTTCCCCTCAAAGGCACCAGATTCTTCAAAAAATGTTAATTCCAACTTTAAGTTCAAATACCTCGATGCTAATTTGTTTAACCATTCTTCTGGAGGAGCCCATGCAGTATCAAAATAAATTATAATTTTATTTTTTGACTCTTCAATTTTTGTTGTATCTGCATCCCATTTTGTCCCCCAATTTTTTATATTCCATGTATACCAATCTGGAAATTCTTTATTGCTATTAACTTCTTTTTCTGATTGTATTATTTCTTTAGGTCTTGGGCATATTCCTTCAAAAGTAAGTTTTCGTATTTCTTTATTGTTTTTAGAATTTTCTGGTAAAAATTGTTTAAATAATTCGTCAGTTTTTTCACTATCTATTTTTTTAGAATTCTTCAATACGAATTGATTAAATTCTTCTTTACTTTTTTCATAATCTATCTTTATGAAATTTTCCGATAGAAATTGATGGTATTCTTCTCTACTTTTTTGATTAACTATTAGTTTATTGTGGCTATAGTTAGGCATTGTCTTTTTCCTTTATTTTAATATTATATTATTTAAATGATGTATATGTGTCAAATGGTGCATGATTAGGTAAAACAATTGATTTATCTAATCGTAATATTTTTGAATCTTTATTTTTTTGAGATATCCCTTTATGCGTCGAATCACACATGTAAATAATTGGACATTCATCTGGATCTATAGTATCATTACTATTTTTTGGTAGTACCCATCCATTTGAATTAATAAAAATATTTATAGAATATTCATGATTTTCATAATGAAAGCCATCAGGTTCACCAAAATTATCATACCCTGATATTATTTGCTCAGAAAATGAAATTCTTTTCAAATCATTGATAACTTTATTTAGAGTAAAAGATGTTTTCATTTTTAGTTCATTGATATCATCAGCAAAATTATAATTATGAAATTCAGGATCAGGTCCTATTGAATTATGAAGTGTTGATGAATATTCTTTACGGTATTGCAATATCATATCCATACATTCTTTCATTTTATCAAGGACTTCATTTCTATTGTGGTTTTGATATGCAAATGCTATATATCCATTATCTCGAGATTCTACAGGTCTTCCATTTTCGAATCTTATCCATCCAGTACAAATTGAATTGAGGATAGTATTTGCATCTTTAACTTCATGTAATATAAGAGTGTCCTTATCCTTTAATTCATTTACAGATTGTTCATTATCAATCTGATTTAGTAAGGCTTGTTCATCAGGCTCATTAAATACACTATATATACCTTGTAAAGTATCAGAATTTACATTTTTATTTTTTTCTAATCTCTGAATGGTTTTTTCTGAAATCATACATGCATCTGCTAGTTCAGATTGAGTCATTCGTCTTTTTTTTCTTAATTTTTTTATTATATCACCAAATTTCATTTTTACTCCTTTGATTATTTTTTTGACTATTGAAAATTAAAAAGATTAGATTTTTTGTACAAGGACATTAGAAAGACATCTTAAAGACATCAATATTAAAAAAACAGGACATATATTTAATTAATTTGTCCTATTTATAAGTTTTAATTGTCCTTTTCTCCTCTAAAAAGTTTGAAAAGTGTAAGATGAACTTTTCAAAAATATTAGTATTACTATGATGTAACAATGTAACAAGGTCATGTTACATCAAATTCCACAAAAAATTCCTTACTTGATAAACACAAAGACATAAAAAAATGTAACACAAAATGTAACAAGGTTTTTTGACTTTTCAGAAAATTCTAAATCCTTGTAAGTGTCATACAGTAAAGGGGGTTATGGGGATTTATAGTTTTGTAAAAGTGGGATACACAAAGATTTTCAGTCCTCTGCTCTACCGACTGAGCTATCTGACCAAAAAAACTTCCTAGAACAGTACAAAATATATAAACATTATTACTTTTTAAGCATATAAAAATATATCATAAAAAAATATTTTTTTAAGTTGATATGATAGTTTTGTAAATAACAGATATATAGTTAATTTTATAGAGAGATTATGGATATTATAATTAGCACACATAATAAGGATAAATTGAAAGAGTTACTTAGTGCATTTCAAACATTAAGCAAAACTATTAATTTTAAAACACTTGCAGATTTCCCTGAAATAGAAGACATAGAAGAAACTGGAAGTACGTTAGAAGAAAATGCTTTAATAAAAGCAAGAACAGTTCAATCTATAACTGGCTTACCAGCAATATCTGATGATACAGGTTTAGAGGTAGATGCTTTAGATGGAGCTCCAGGAGTATATACTGCTAGATACGCTGGAGAAAATTGTTCTTATCGAGACAATGTCGATAAATTATTAGACACTATGGCTAAGGTTCCTATGCCAAATAGGACTGCTAAGTTTAAGACAGTGATGGCATATGTTAACAATGAAGTTGAGTTGACAGTCGAGGGTTGCGCAGAGGGAATCATATCAAGATCTATAAATGGTGAGAATGGGTTTGGATATGACCCGATTTTTTATATTCCTGAAGCAGAGAAGACCTTTGCCCAAATGAAAATGGAAGAAAAAGAAATTTATTCACATAGAGGGAAAGCAATTAGATGCATGTCTAAGTTGCTCAAACAGCACTTTGATGATTTTAATAAGCAAAGTACAAAGGAGATGGCCTAGCGATAAATGTTACTATTGTGTCGCTATTAATTAAATTTATAATTGCATTATACTTTGTTTGCATCCCATATGCGAATCAGGATATTTACGTCTCCTTCAAGTACTTATCTAGGGATTATAATTTCTTACCTAAAATAATTAAATCTATTAATCAAGAGCCAAAATCATTAACACTTTTATCAACCAATGTTATTGATGGTAACTATTATTTAAAGCCATACAATAAAATACCTTCAATTAAAGACTCTAAAGAAATGGGGTTGGATGGCCAGTCGTTTGTGCATTCAATTAGATGTAAGATGCAAAACAGTTCTGACAATGAGGTGTTTATTGATTTAGCTATACCTCAGGTTGTAAAAATAATCGACTATAGAAAACATTATTTAAAGCAGAATTATTATTATGCATTTCGTTCTAAAGTCATTAAGACAATTACAAAAAAAAGAAATATGAATTCGGCCTCTAGTAGAGCGATAACACTAGTCAGTAAAAATATTGCAGGCAGCGAAGTTGCATTAAAAATAGATGGAAATATTAATATAAATGGTCAATTAATTTTTGAAGAAAAAGATCAACTTGCTATTAACAAAAATCAGAATAAAACATGGGATCTTGATATTGAGCAATCACAAAGATTTAATATTGAAGGAACTATTGGAGATAGAGTTTCAATTAAAGCTCATCAGGATTCTGAAGCTGATTTTTCATTTGAGAATGATTTAAATATAACATATACAGGTAAGAAAAATAATGTATTAAAAAAATTAGAAGCTGGTAATATTGGATTGCATTTACCTTCATCACAATTTGTTAATGTTGGTAGTAGTAGAAGTGAAGGATTATTTGGAATTAAGATGATTCATCAACTTGGCCCATTGGCCATACAGTCTATTTTATCAAGAGAACAAGTAAAAAAATCTTCAATTAAATCTAATGAATTACAATCGAGTGGCGAAATAGATGTATATAATTACATTAGAGATAAATATTATTTTATTAATAAATATTTTAAAGCTCAATACTATCCACTAACCAATGAGAACAGACATGTTATTTTAGCAGATTCAGATGGTGCATATCTCTATACGATATCTGACCATGAAGTGTGGAAAGTTCTTCCCTATCAAGATGATAATAATCAAGGAGAAGTTGTATCTGGGGTAGGACGTGTTAATCCATTTATATCGACAGATGATGATATAGAAGGAGATTGGATAAAATTAACGGAGAAAACAAGTGCGGAATCTTCTGGAGATTACACTATAAATAGAGAGTTAGGTACGCTAGAGTTTTACAATACAAGAAGTTCTGATATTATTGCAATCTCATATAAAATTGGTAAAAAATATCCATCTGAAGTTGGATATATTAACTATGATGAAAGCAATGATTCTGAAATCAATCAAGTTATTAGCCGTTTTAGTAATATGGATGATAATTTAGAATTTGATGAAATAATTGATAATGGAACTAGCCTTAGAAAGGATTGTGGGGTTGGAGATTGTTCAATAGTTATGCAACTTATTAAATCAACCAATAAAACATCAGACCCAAGTTCTCCAACTTGGGATTTAATGTTTAAAAATGTATATAGTGTAGGGGCCCCAGGAGTTAAGGCTAAAGATATAGACTTAAAGCTTATTTATATTGGTGGGAATAATCCAGAACAAACACATAGTGAAATCTCAAATAAATCATTCTTGGAGATTTTTGGTTTAGATCGTTTTTCAAATGATAATGTTAGTACACCTGGGACAGATGGTAAGATAGACCAATTAAGTGGTAGTAAGGATGTTATATTAAATAGTAGAACAGGAGAGTTGTTTTTCCCAACTTATCTACCTTTTGCATTTGATTCATTAGGTAGAGTTAATAGTAGCAATAATCTTCCAATAATTTTTCAAGATATATCATATTGGGGGCCAAATCCTGGAGCTATAACATTAAGTTGCGATGATGGTTCAGAATCGTTATGTGAACAGGAAGGAGCACCGTGTGGTTCCGATGAACAAGGGGAATGTATTATGGAACCTCCATATTATATTGAAGACTTAGAAGCATATCTTGTACGTTTAAACGACTCTGATAATAATTTTTCTGATACAGATGACGATGGACCTGCAATGTATTATGATCTCATTAACTCTGGAGATATTATATCTGAAAATCAATTTCAAATTCAGATGTCTGGATCAAACACTCAAAGAAGTAATAAGTATAATTTAGGTTTTATGATTGTTCCTAACAGTGAAGAGGTTAGGCTTAATGGAACGAAATTAATTAAGGATGTTGACTATACTATTATACCTGAGATGGGGCAATTAACTATCACTCACCCATTAGCATTAGATCCAACTTCCATTATAGAAATTAGCTATGAAGAAAATGAACTTATTTCCTTTGATCAAAAATTTCTAGCTGGTATTCATATGAAATTAAATTTCCTAGATAATGATTATATAAGTGGGGGTGCATACTATTATAATCAAACTATGGTAGATGATAAGGTTGAAATTGGTTATGAACCAATGAGAAACTTCCTTTGGAATATAAATGGAAAATTTGATAGAGATATTAATTTTTTGACGACACTAACAGATAAAATTCCTTTTATAGAGGCTTCACAAAAATCATCATTTAGTATAGAGGGTGAACTTGCAAGGGTTTACCCTAATCCAAATCCATTAGGGAAGGCGTTCCTAGATGATTTTGAAAGTTCAAAACAAACAACATCACCTAGCATGCTTCAAAACAAATGGAAACAAGCCTCTCCACCGCTTATTTTTTCACAGGTTTCACAGGAAATATATGAGACGTCTGGAGAAGAATCACCTTATACGTATGAAGGTTATTCTATAACTCATTATTTAGAGGCTCAATTTGGAGAGCAGAATGATGATGGTACCACTACATGTAATAGTGATATTGATATTTGTTTTACTGTTAAGGATAGTTCTTTGTATTATCAAAGTGAGAATGTGATAAATGCATTTCAATTATCAATTAATCAAAGCTGTCAAACAAATCTTGATGTTATATTAGATGGTGGTTTTTTAGATAGCCTTGATGTAGATCAAACCTTCACAACATTAGGGGCAACTAATGTTATAATTCCATCCAATACTAGTAGTCAAATTTTACTTACATTTGACACTGAATCTATTGAAGACTGTTTTAATATAGGAGAAAATGATTACTTTTATAATTATATAGGAAGTACAAATACAACGAATCCACTAGTTGATAATCCATTAGATAATCAATATCAATCAACATTCATTTCTACTGAACTTAAATTAAAAGATAGAGAAGAGATGTATTGGTATAATCCCTATTTAGAAATTAATACAAATCAAATTTGGCCTAATATTGAAACATCTAATCAAGCGAGGAACAGTAAGACTCAAACCTTATGGATTGGAACTAATAGTCAGTGGGGTAGTAATGACTGGAATGGTATATCTACAGCATTTTATCCAGGTGATTATAATCAGGAAAAAAGTAAGTATATAGATTTGTGGTTAAATACAGATCAAATTGAAGATGATAATTTTAAACTACATATAGATCTTGGATATATAAGTGAAGATGCTAATGGTAATAATTATTTAGATACAGAAGATTACCCAAGTCAAGGAAATAGAGGTAATGGATATTTAGAGGAGGGTGAGGATACAGGATATGATGGGTGCTATGATGAATATGAAGATGGTCTTGGAGGCTGTTTATCAGAGTTGACATTTACTGAGGCGTGCGGTTTCAATTATTCTGAAGATTGGGAATATGAGGCCTATCTGAATTTAATTCCAAATATCAATTATAATTTATGTAATCAATTACCTTTAGATGATAATGGTAATCATATTGACCCTAATAAGGACAATTTCTTTTTTGAATTAGTGGCTGATTGTGAGAACCAAATAGATTTAGAACCTTACTGTGATTACACCAAAATAAACCGTTCAGAAGGGAATGGGATAGCCCAAGGTTATTTATATCCAGATACAGAAGACCTAGATAACGATTTTATGATAGATAGTAAAAATGACTATTTTATCTACGATTTAAATTTAAGTAGTGATTTAAATATAATAGAAGAGTCTGAGAATGGATGGAAGTTGTTTAGGGTAAATTTAGCTGATTTTGATAGAGTGCTTCCTGATTTGCATAGTACTGTAGGTTGGGATGAGATTAAAACTATGCGGCTATGGATGAAAGGTTCAGGCAGTGGAGATATAAATAAATTAGGAATCGCTAGGGTTGAGATAGTTGGTAGCCAATGGGAGGAATTAGGAGAAGCATATTTAGATTCTTTAAACAATAGTAGTGCATATATAGTTTCCCCAGATTTTTCTATAAGTGTTGTAAATACAGATGAAAATCTAAATTATTCCTCTCCTGGTGACGTTGAAGGAGAATATAATGAGCTTAATCAAATAAGAGAAAAAGAACAGTCTTTAGTGCTTAATTTTAGTGATAGTGGAATTCCTCCAGATAAAGCTGTTGCAATAAAAAAGTCATTAAACTATATGACATCAGCCAATAAGGACAATTTTTTTATTTATGATAGTTTAAAAATGTATGTAAATGCTCAGCCTCAAAACTTAGAGACATGGAATGAGACAGCTGATTCAGATTCAGTTGATTTTATTTTTCGTCTTGTTCAAGAATCTGTTCTTAATGGGGTAGAGTATTATGAGATTAGACAAACACTTCTTAAAGGATGGGAAGAAAAGAATCATATTGATATCAATTTAGATTTACTTACACAAGTTAAAGCAGAAATGGTTTATCCAGACTCATTAATTGATACAGGTTCAGATACGTGCTTTGATGACTATGAAGATGGTTTTGGAGGATGCTTAGAATCAGTAAATCTAGAATATATAGAAGGGACTGATCCAAACAATGACAATTGGAGCGAACAGAATTTATTAGGAACTCAAAACAATCAAGAGTTAGATGAAGACGAGACGTATATAGAGCATCCTTTAAGTAATGATGGTGTCTATACTGAGGCAGGCAATGGTTATAATGAACTAGATCAAACCTATTCATGGGATAGCAATATTAAGAGTATTTGTCATCATTGCACCAAACTTACTGTTAAGGGAAACCCTGCTATAAATAGGATAGATTATATAATGGTTGCAGTTGGGAACAACACTTCTAATCAAATTAAAGGAGAAGTTTATATTAATGAACTTCGCTTTACTGGTGTTAGAAAAGACCAGGGGCAGGCATTTAGATTATCTAGCGCTCTTAATTTTTCTGACTTGTTGTCTTTGGAATCTCAGTATAAACGTGAGGATGCTGATTTTCACAGATTACAAGAGAGATTAGGTGATAAATTCACCACGGAACTTTTTACATTTAAAAGTACATTTGATGCGCATAAATTCTTACCATCTGAATGGGGTGTTAAGGTTCCTATCTTTATAAATTATCAATTGCAGAATCAAACTCCAAAGTACAATCCAGATAGACCTGATGTATTAACGTATGGTCCAGAAGAAGCATCAGATGATATTAAAACCATTAATGAATCGATTAGTTTGAGTACTTCATATAGTAAATCTACAAGATCAAAAAATTGGTTTAGTAGGATTACTCTAGACAACATAAATATTAACTACTCTATTATAAATTCTAGCAATTCAACAGATAAAATATTAAGTGATTTATCTCAAAATCAGGATTTAGGATTAAATTATAGTTATAATTTTTCAAAGGATAATTTTATTGTTCCATTTAAGGAAGAGTTGTGGCTTTATAAGTTTATAACAAATATTCCTATCTTGAAATTTGCAATTAGACCATTTTTTGATAAAATAAGTAAAACTAAAGTTTATTATAGTCCTGAGAAGATATCTACCAATCTATCTATTTCTGAAAGTGATAAATCAAAAACAATGAGAACGCTTGTTGAAGAAAATTCATATAGTTTAGATATGAACAGAAGCTTATCTATAACCCATAAAACTTTTAGCAATCTAAAAACAACTTTCCAATTAAATATTGGTAGTGATTTGTATTACAATATGGATAAAAATAATTGGTCCAAATTAGATTTGATTGAGAATTTAAATCCTGGATTAGTAGAAAATTACTCTCAGGTTTTTTCTAATACTTATGCTCCTGAGGTATTTTATTGGCTTAAGCCTACATTTAAATTCAATCCATCATATACGTGGAGTCTAGGGGATCCTAATGATGAAGTATTAACTAGTAGTATTAAAAATACTACAAATTTTGAAACTTCATTTAATATTATTCCTAAAGATTTAGTAGAAGTTTTTTATAAGCCTTCTTCAGGAAATTCTTCTAAGAAAAAAGGAAGAGGTCGGGGGTCTAGGTCAAGCAATTCCAATAGGAAAGATCCTCTACTAAAAAATGTAAAAAATTCATTTATTAAATCACTCTTAGATAATACACATAAAATAGTAACAAAGTTTTCAAAAGTTCAATTTAGATATGATTACTCTGGAAGTCATTCTCATAATCATATACTATCAAATCAGAATATTGACTATATGTTTAGACTTGGACTTAGCGAGAGTCCTTCAACATTGATTTATAGCTCTGAGGAAGGTAAGTCAGGAGGATTTAGTCACTCATACTCATATGATTATAAAATTACGATTCCGAGTATAAGCGTAATAAACTCAATTTCTCTTACTAGTTTAGAGTTTAAAGTTGATAGCAGTAAGAGTATAAGTTCTTCGGGGGTTCCTACTTCTAGCAAATCTGTTAGTTACTTACCTTTAGGGTTATATGGTAATAAAGGAATTTATTTGCCATCGTGGAATTTGAGTTGGTCTGGATTGGAAAAAATAGAGATAATCAGTAAACACTTCAAATCGTTTAAATTTTCTCATAGCTACAAAGGTCAAAAACATTCATCCTATCAAGATAACTCATTAAAGAATAATGATTATTCTCTAATATTTTCTCCACTCCTAAAATTGAATGTTAGAACTAAAGCTAAAAATCCAATTAATTTTGAGATTGGCTCATCTTATAAGTTAGATATATACTCTGAAGGATTAACTATAGAACATGATATGAAAACAGATATTTATAATAAGATAGAATATAGTAGGTCTAAAGGTCTATATATACCACTATTTTTCTTCAGAGATTTAGATCTAAATAATTCAGTAAGCTTTTCAATTAATACGGATTTTGAATTATCACAAAAGATGGTTGCCTATGAACGGATTGAAGAGTTTCAAGATAACAATAAAACAGAAGGATTAACTAAAGTCACATTCATGCCTAAGGTTAGCTATCAATTTTCTCAATGGGTAACAGGAAATATATTTTATAAGCATATAATAACAAACAATATTAGCACTGGAAAAAGAAAAGAAAGAGATTTTGGTTTTAATGTAACAATTCAAATTAGGGGATAGTGTTGTTCGTCTTAGTATTTATATTACAATTTATATTTGCACAGGATGCTGTTTACTTTAATGGAGATAGAGCCATGGAGCTTCTTGAATATCAATGTTCATTCGGGCCAAGATATCCAGGTTCTGAAGGTCATAATAAATTTCAAGATTCATTAAAAATTTTCTTAGATGAGTTGGCTGACATGACAATAGTTTATAAAGATAGTATTATCAATCCTATAAGCAAAAAGAAAGTTGAAATAGTAAATTTTCTATCAAGGTTTAACCCTAGGGCATCTGAGAGAATTATGTTTCTTGCTCATTGGGATACTAGAGAAGTAGCAGATAAAGATAAAAATTATGATAAACTAAATCCAATTCCAGTTATTGGAGCTAATGATGGTGCTAGTGGAGTAGCTGTTTTAATGACTCTAGCTGAGATTTTATCAAAGAACCCATTAACGAAGATAGGGGTCGATTTATTATTCCTTGACGCTGAAGATATGGGTCTTTATAATAAACCTGATACGTGGGCTTTAGGAGCTAAAAATTTCTCAAAATACATTAAAAATCCTTTACCAAAGTATGCAGTATGTCTTGATATGGTAGGAGATGCAGATCAAGAGTTTTTAATAGAACAGTTTTCGTATATGTATGCGCCAGAAATTGTTAATAAAGTATGGAGCTTAGCAAATGAGTTAGGATATCATCAATTTAAGTATGTGATAGGCCAAAGGATTATTGATGATCATTATGTACTTTACAGCCATACAGGCATTCCATCAATTGACATTATTGATTTTCAATATCCAAATAATAATAAGAATTTTTGGCATACGATTGAAGATACTCCAGACAAGTGTTCTGCCGAAAGTTTAGGGGCGGTTGGTACTGTTGTTGCGACCCTTATTTATAGAGAAGATAATTAATGAATACTAAAGAATGGGATGTGTTGAAAATTACAGGGAATCAAAATGATGTTGAGATTTTATGTGCTAAGCTTGAAAACTTTTCATATGGTGTACTACATAATAGTAAAGGAGTAGAAATTTACATTAAACCCAAATCCAAGAAAAGTGTAAATCTTACATTGAATGAGTCAAATTATGACAACCTTATTATAGAATGGGCAGTTTTAAAGAATAGAGATTGGCATTTAATGTGGCAGAAACATTTTGATTCAATAATTATTAGAGATGAAATACAAATTTTACCAGATTGGGAAATAAACAACAGCTCTGACCACATTAAATCTGTATTTATACGTCCAGGGATGTCCTTTGGAACAGGTCATCATGAAACCACTTATTTAATGTTAGAATCATTATTGGACTATAAAAATAAAAATCTTTCATTATTAGATTTAGGAAGTGGAAGTGGAATATTAAGTATAGCCGCAAATAAACTGGGCTATTCTAGTATTACTTCTGTAGAATATGATAAGGTTTGCAAAGATGATTTTCAGCACAATTCAACAATCAATAATTGTAATGACATATCGATAAATTGGATGGATGCAACTCTATGGAAAGATTTTAATTTTGATTTAATATTAGCAAATATACTCAAAAAAATTTTAAAAAACATTAATCAGTTTAAAGGGGTACTGGTTTTATCTGGTCTTTTAATAGATGATAAAGATGATATGAAAAATTATTTATATAAGAATAATTTTATTGTTAATGATATTAGACAAAAAAATGAATGGATTGCAATTACATGCAGCAAATAACACATATTAAGAAAATAATATATTTACTTATGTTACTTATCATATTTTCATGCACAAAGGTTATTAGCTTTGATAATAGTAAACCTACTATAGATAGTATCGCTATGAATAGTTTTATTCAGCTTGCAGAGGAAGATACAACTTGGCATAAAATCAACTTATATATATCAGATGATGATGGGTATAATGATATTGACTCTGTTATTTTTTATGTAAGAAGAGATTCTTTATATAGTGAACTTTGTGAGGTTGACGTAGTTCAAGATACAGAGTTTAGTAAGATTACTGATTTCCCATTACTATATACCGCATGCACAGGTGATATTGATTCCTCATCTCTGAAAATCTGTGAGGAGTTATCCTTGGAGGAGTGTGAGTTGTCAAATGAATGTTTATTAAATACCAATACCACGCAATTTTCATATTACACCTTGATACCATTTAGACCTTTATTTGAATTTTTAGAGGGGGAACTTATAGGTTGTGGACGGTATGGTAGAATGTCATTTCAATTTTTAGTGAAAGATTTATCGGGTAATGAGGATTTATCTCCAATTGTACAGTTAAATATTTGTGAATCAGAGGAATGTATAGAATGATATATTTTATAATTCTATTGTTTATTCAATTTATAAATGCTCAAGTACCTTATTCTGTTGAATTTGATTCAGCTTCAGGTGAAAGACCTTTACAAAGTGGCCTATCAGATAATGGGATTATTAATATAGAAATATTAAATAATTCGACCATATTTCTAGGAACTAGTGGAGGACTAAATATTGCTAATTATGATTTAGATGGGAATTATCAAATTAGTCATTATAGCGAAGGTGATGAATTGCCCTCTGGAGGGAATCCTGCATTAGTTATTCATGATAATATTATAGCAGTTTCGGGATTAGTTAGTGTGGATACATCGGTTGGAGAAGAAAGTAAAGGTACTGGGGTTTCATATTCATTAAATGGTGGAGAAACTTGGAGTTATATTAATCAACCTAAGGATAATTCAAATCAAGTAGATCCTTCATATATAAATAAATGGTCATGTCCATGGGGGAATAATAATACATTGTATTCTGATAGAGTTACTTGTAATGAATATTGCGAAGATTGTTTTGGGAATGATAAATCATGTAAAATGTATAATTATATAACATGGGGTAATCAAAATTTAATTAGAAATCTTTCTGTGACAACAGACATTCAAAATATTTCATATGATTTAGCAATTCAGGGCGACTATATATATGCAGCAAGTTGGGCTGGTTCATTAAGAAGATTTAATTATACCGTTGATGAGCCTTCTTGGGAGATTGTCCCACTTCCTATGGATGATCAAAATTCATTGAATTGTAATCAAATAAATCTTAGTTCTTACCAAATAAATCCAGTTGGAAATCATATACAGGATGGTAATGATGATTGCGGGTATGAGTTTGATAATCATAAGGTCTTTTCTGTTTACTCATTAGAAAATACGCTATGGGTAGGCACCGCAAAGGGAATTAATAAGGGGATTGTAAGTTCAGATAATTGTATAGATTGGATTAATATGACATCTGATGATTATGGATTTTATGATGACTGGGTTATTGGTTTTGAGCATCAAATATTAAGTGATGAGGTTACTCGTATATGGGCAATTACTTGGGATAGAGAATACACAGGGTCACAACTAATATATGGTGGTCCCCCTAGTTATACAGATGATGGTGGCTCTACTTGGAATGTAGTTAATTATTTAGATAATAAAGATGTTCTTACATATAACATTTCAACATCATCCAATAGGGTTTATATATCTACAAATGAAGGTGGTTTTATAAATACTAATATTCAAAACAGTGATACATGGTTGGACTTTCTAGTACCTGAAGACATTACTCAAGAATCTATTTATGATATGGAGTATATGTCTGAATATAATGACTTGTGGATTGGAAATTCTCAAGGGGCGCTAGTATATAATGATGGTTCTTTTACTGTAAATACATCTAATAGTAGTGTTAATTCTACTTTTTACGCTTATCCAAATCCATATATTTTAAAAGATAATAATGACATCGCATTTGTGTTTGATGGCGAAGAAGATAATATAAATGGAACTATTGACATATATGATTATAGCATGGATAAGGTGATTACAATTTCTGCTTCAGGGATAACAAGATGGAATGGAAAAAATGAATATAAGGATAGAGTTGCAAATGGAATTTATATATGTCATTATAAGCACAATGGTGATAAATCCTATTTCTTTAAAGTAATGGTTATTAAGGATTAATGTTTTATTTAATTACTATATTAATATTTTCAACTTTTTCATATGCTGATTATGGTGGGGGATATCCTGGCGCAAGTATGCGAATGGGATCTAATGCTAGAGAAATATCATTATCTAATTCTATGGTTTCAATTTCAAACCCAGGGTTTAATTCTTTTACGAACCCAGCTCTTCTATCTACAACTTCTGATATACAGTTTGGAAATTCTTTGTTTCTTCTATCACAAGATAGAAATATACAAATTCTTAGTATATCTAGAGAGTTACCACCTAGTGCAGGTGCTGGGATATCAATTTTTAGGGCAGGTGTTAATAATATCATTGGTATAACTTCTAATGAGGAAGTTTTCGGAAAACTTGGCTATAATGATATTTTTACAATGCTTTCATTCGGAGTAAAATTTAATCAGTATGCTTCAATTGGATTTAATTTAAAGGCATTATTTCAAAACTTTAAAATTTCAGAGAATGAAAAATATTCATCAAAAGGAATTTCTATCGATCTAGGAATGCACACCTCCCCTACTAGTAATATAGACCTAGGAGTCAAGGTTGAGAATATATTGGGAAATTATAATTGGAATCAAAAAATATCTGATGAATCTCAAGACTATGAAGAAATTTTACCTATCAGAGGGGTGTTTGGTGCATCATATTCTTTTAATCCTTTAATGTTATTGCTTACCCTGCAACATGAGATAATTTATGTACCTTCCTTTAATTCTATGCGTTCAAGTATTGGTGTAGAGTATACAGTGAATTACCAAGTCCCAATTAATTTAAGATTTGGATTGAAACAAAATCAGTGGGCCATTGTAGAAGATAGTAAATTAAGTTTTCCATTCGTCGTATCTTCAGGGATTGGCTTTTCTAAACTTAATTTTATGAATAAATTAAAGTTGAACATAGATTATGCCTTTCAGTATACTGATTTAGGTTTTAATAATTTTTTTAGCATATCAACTCAATTATAGATGAAAAAAATAGCTTATATAATTCTATTCAATATTAATCTCTTTTCAATTGGATTTGATGGATTTTACATTCCATCTAATCCAAGGGAATTATCATTATCTAGTACTGGAATTGCAAGTAGAAATAATATATTTTTATCTTCTTCCAATGCATCTCATCAATCAGATGCTATTGGTTTTTGTATTAATAAATGGATTCAAGACTTGGATGGAAATTCAATCTATTTAAGAAAAAATGATTATCAAATATCATTCTCTAGTATTGGAACTAATGATATTGAGCTTAGAGATAATGTGCCATCTGATGAACCTTTAAATATGATAGGTGCACATTTATTATCAGTAGAAATTTCTCGTTATTTTTCGCTAACAGATCAAATTGGTGTTGGGATTGGATCAAATCTTAATTATCATCAATTATTTACAGATAAGTCTACAAATTCTACTTTTCATATTGGGAGTAGATTATCATTATCTAAAAAAATAAATTTAGCTCAAACTATAAATAACATATCTGTCAATAAAAACATCCCAAAACTTTACACTATAGGCCTTTCTTATTACGAATCTCAAACCAAAACAGAATTATTATTAGACTATAAATATTCAGATGAATATAAAACCGGATTTCACTTTGGTGTGAGTCAGATCATTGGTCGTTTAGCTCTTAATTGTGGATATTCAAAGTATCAAAATTATAAGACTACCATATCTGGAGGTTTTAATTTTAAAATTTCAACTTCTGCTAGATTTTTATACTCGATTCTATCTATTCAAAAATCAAATTTAGGTATTGCTCATTCTTTTGGCGTAGAATTTTTACTTTAGTCTTAATATTGATTGAGGAATTAGATAATAATTCTTAAATTACAGCGTTAATTATTTCCCAAAATTAAAGGTTGAAATTATGTTTTCTATTTAGCTACCTTTTGGTATTTGATTGGGTTTCTGAGACTCAATAATT
>CAZKFO010000013.1:17694-24599 GCA_964552145.1 uncultured bacterium
TTTATGTTAGCTATTCTATTTTCATTGTCTTTTTCTCAGTCATTATTTATTTCTGAGTATTCTGAAGGTAGTGGATACAATAAATATATAGAAATTTACAATCCAACCTCAGGTCCAGTAGATCTTTCTTCTTATCAGGTGTGGAAAATATCAAATGGTGGAGATTGGGAGGAAGGATCTGGAAATGCTCTAACTTTATCAGGAAGTTTAGCCTCTAATGATGTTTATGTTGTTTGTCATAGTGGCCAAACAAACAATCCTACAGATCCAACTATTCTTGAATCTTGTGATCTATCCTCTTCGGAGTCTGCATTAAATTTTAATGGTGATGATGCAATAGGATTAGCTTATAATGATGAAATAATTGATCAAATTGGTGATGCTGGAGATGACCCAGGAAGTGGTTGGGAAGTTGCAGGTGAATCAGATGCTACTAAAGATCATACTATAGTTCGAAAATCAGAGTATTTAACAGGAAATACAGACTGGACATTAAGCGCCGGAACATCTTCTTCAAATTCTGAATGGGAGGTATATTCACAGAATGAATGGGCTTTTCTTGGATGGCATATTAGTGGTGGTGATGTTGTGCCTGGATGTACCGATCCAAATGCAACGAATTACAACCCTGATGCAACAGCTAATGATGGTTCTTGCGAATATAATTTTGAGTCTTTAACAATAGCTGAGATTCAAGGGCAATCAGAAACTTCACCATATGTTGGACAAATTGTATCAGCTACTGGGATTGTTACTGGAGTTGCATCCTATGGATTTTTCATGCAAGATCAAGCTGGGCCATGGTCTGCAATTTGGGTTTATGGCGGTGCCGTTGGATTATTACTAGGTGACCAAGTCACGGTTTCTGGTACAGTTGAAGAGTATACGACAGGTTCAGGAACTATTACTGAAATTGAAGCTATGGGTGTTGAGCTTTTATCTTCTGGGAATTCATTGCCAGAGCCAATAGTATTAAATTCTGGTGATGTAAATGAATCTTATGAGTCTGTTTTATTGAGTGTCACAGGTCAATGTGTTTCTGAACCTGATAATTATGGAGCTTGGCAATTAGATGATGGTTCTGGACCGTTATATGTTGATGATAAGCTCTTCCCTGAAGGTGATGAGTTGGTTGAGGTCGGTTCTCAGTACACTATCATTGGTCCACTAGATTTTTCATATGATGACTTTGAACTTGTTCCAAGGTCTGAGAGTGATATTATTATATATATTGAAGAAGGTGTTCCTATGGCAAATGCAGGAGAAAATCAATCTGTTGATTTTGGTGACATAGTAACGCTTGATGGTACTTCTAGTTATGATACAGATGATGGTACAATATTGGGGTATAGCTGGATTCAAGAATCAGGCCCATTAGTCGATATTGATAATTATGAGCAGGCAACTATATCGTTCATTGCACCTGATGAGTTTTGTGAGCTCGAATTTTCTCTAGAGGTATTTGATAATCAATTTAATTTTTCATCTAAGGATTATGTTACTATCACTGTAGGGACTTTAGGTATCTATGATATTCAATATACTGGAGAACCAGGAGAATATTGCTATGAGACAGCTTCTTCGGGATTAGATGTAACGGTAGATGGTATAGTTACTCACGTTAGACCAGACGGACAATTTTTCCTTCAAGATTACGATTATGATTTGTGGAGTGGTATTTATGTTTATGATACATCAACTCAGCCTTCCGTGGGTGATGAACTGAGCGTGTCAGCTACTGTTAATGAATATTACAGCCTCACTCAATTAATTGATGTAACCTCATCAGCTTTACTATCATCAGGGAATGATGTTAGCGCTACTCTGGTAGAGGCAGCTGATATCCCAATCTTTTGCACATTATCTGGAGAAATGTATGAAAGTATGTTTGTAGAAATTAGAGATATAACTTTTGTATCGGTTGATGAATTTGGAAATTGGACTATAAATGATGCTACAGGTAATACTATGGTAGATGATTATTATTTTGACCCTTCTTTAGGTGATTTCCCATTGATATCCCCTGGAGATCAATATGACTGTTTGAAAGGTGTAGTGAGTTATAGTTACAATGAGTTCAAAATATATCCAAGAACTATTGATGACTTTTCATGTGATGATGGAGTTTGTTTAGCTGGTGATATTAATGGTGACGATCAAATTGATGTTCTTGATGTGGTTTCTATCGTTCAATTTGTTTTAGGTAATTCAGATAGTATAACTTGTGCAGATTTTAATGATGATGGTACGGTAGATATTCTAGATATTGTCGCTATGGTTAATCTAATTTTGAATTAAGAAATTGTTTATTCCTTTTAAACTATTATACGTCTTTTTACTATCATATTTGATTAGTGCTGATCATCTTGTTTTTAGTAGGATTACTATAACTCCTACTAATGCTGAGTTTGTTAGTATATTTAATCCTACTGAGGATGCTGTAAATTTATCTAATTACTATATTACAGATTCTGTTATTGATGACAATTCATACTACAACCTTCCAACAGGTGATAATTATTGGAGTGAATCCATATCAAGCACAACAACTGATTTTATAGCTAGATTTCCATCTATATCTATAGCATCTAATGATTCTCTAGTTCTAGGTTTTCATACATCTGATTTATTTGAATCTCACTATGGATATGAGCCAGATATTTCTCTCATGGAGGACATGTTAGATATCGATGAGAATGGAACAATCTCATGCAACTGGAGTCCTGACTGCTCCAATGATTTAGATTTATTGCATGATAACTCAGAGGTTCTGATTCTTTTTTATTGGGACGGATCATCTTCAACAGTAAAAGATGTTGATTATTTTTTATGGGGAAGTAGAAATCATGCAATTGATAAAACTAGTATAGGAGACTATGGTGATGACACTCCAGAAGCATCTCAAAATTTCATAGATAGTCATCAATCAGATTCTACATTTATTAGAATAGATTTAGATGAAGGAGAAGAGCTTAAGAATGGAGATGGGAATGGAATTTTAGGGGATGATGAAACTAGTGAAGACTTGACTAATACTTGGGGTGTATTAAAAACCCCTGAATTTGGGTGTACTACCTTAGATGCTTTGAATTATAATCCAAATGCTACTATTGATGATGGAAGCTGTTTAACGATTAACACAATCTCTGAAATCGTCAATAACTGTTCATATGAAAGCGATGAGATTATAGGTTGTGATGGTAAATATGATTTAAGCTCAGAGTCTGCTTCTAATTGTCCTCTATATGAGAATCAAGTAACAACTAAAGGAATGATTGTTGATTATTTTGATATAACACCATTCAATGGTCCTCATTCATTTACTATTGAAGATGATAATGGCTATAGGTTAGACTTTGTTGTATGGCCAACTAGCAGTTCTTTTCAAGATGGATTTGACATATCTCAACATCCTCAACTCAGTAAATTACGTGAATCTCCATTTGAAAGATTTGAAGTTCAAATCACTGGAATCTTAGGCGCTTATTGTGATGATGATGAACAATTAGATATTTACAATGAATGGCAAATCACTGTTGAGCATGATTATGATATAGTTATAGCAGAAGAATATAATTATGATGGTTTTTTTACTGCAGAGGATAAAAATTCTGCTAAAATTAAGCCAGCTCCATACGTTATTATACCTTCTTTAGGTGAAACTTTAGATTTTTCATATAGCCATCCATCTAATAGTAGAGTACTTATTAGGATTTACGATTTATCGGGAAGATTTATAACATCACTTGTTGATAAACATGTTGAAAACTCAGGCTCATGGTATAATGGAGTTAATCCTAGTGACGGATCTGATTCTCCCAGTTCATCATGGAATGGAAGAGACCATTTAGGGCAAATTGTATCTCCAGGTACTTATCTTATGCATTTAGAAACATATAATTTTTCCAGTGGAGAGACTCATGAAGATATTGCCCCTATAGTTGTGGGAGTAAAACCATGATAATAAATTTTTTATTCATAATATTATTTAGTTTTTCTTATTCTCAAGGAATATCTGATTATTCTTTTAATAGTGCAGAATCATCATCTTTAGCTGGGTCCATTGTATCAACAGAAGGGGGTGCTTGGTCTTTGTTTAACAATCCAGCTTCTATTGTAGAAATCAATAATAATATTGTTTCACTTGGATACGCTAATTTATATAATCAGAAATATTTACCCATGTCTTCTTTAGGATTGATAATATCAAATTATGACATTAAGTTTGGAATTAAGTATAATTCATTTCAAGTTGATTATTCAGGATCAGAACTATTAAATGACACTCAAGTAGGAATTGTTTCAGCTATAAATTTATTAAATGATAGAAAATCATCACTTTCAATAGGTTTTTCTGCTAATTATAATATAATAAGTTTTGGTGCTTCCTCTGGAGTGAGTGGGGATGGAAGTGATGGTTTAGATGGAGAAGAAATTACATCTTTAGGTGTTGATTTAGGAATTCTCGCAACCCTTAGAAATAAGAATAGATTAGGTGTTTTTATTAAGAATATAAATTCTCCTTCAATTGGAGAGGGTGTTGCAGGAACAAACCTTCCACAAAAGATAGATATTGGGATATCTACAATTCCAAGTGAATATTTAATGGTAACGTTATCTTTAGAACAGCTATTAGGAAGTAAGAGTACCCAGTTTAAAACTTCCATTAAATATCAATTAAATCAAAATTTATGTTTTAATTCTGGTTTACAAATGAACCCCAATAGGTTTGGGATAGGATTTATTTTTAATAAGAAATTTATTTCCATTGCATATGGGTATTTAACGCATCATGTTCTTCCTGGGACTCATCAGTCTAACCTAGAAATAAGATTCTAAGTTATGATATTTATAATAATCTTATTTTACAACTTCATACTATATGCCGAGGTAATACCAGATTCAATTCGATTTAGTAATCAGGACCACAGTGAAAAAGATTTTTTATCTTCCTCTTATAGAATAGAAATGTGGCTTTCTTCTGAAGGAAACAGTGAAGGAGCCTCAGAGATTTGGTTAGATCGATATTTTGAGCCAAGGAATATAAATTTAATGAATTATGATGATATTCTAGCATTCCCTAGTTTAAGTCCTATTGATGCTAATGCAGTGATTGTTCAACAAAAAAGAGGATATATAAATGGTACTTTCGAATTAAAAAATTCTCCAGGAATTAGTCGGTATGGCTATAAGAATCTGATAAACTTCATTGATTTTGACAATACTAAAAATAGAAATTTTCATTTTAGATATTCTTCTTTAATTAGGAGCATCCCAATAACTACAAATCCAGATATTGATGGAAATGATTACGCGTATTCTTATTCAGATAGGCCAGGTCAGTTTCATAAAATCTCTTCTTCATTTATATTTGGAAAAAATCAATCCATAATCAAATTAGGTAGTGTATTTAATCAAGAGATGGGACAGCCAAAAGACTTATCAACTACAAAGAAATTTTTAGAATTATCCTATATCCCAATATTAAAAACAAACTTTCAATTTGATAAAATTGTTGTAGGGAATTTTTCTGCGTCTTTTGGACAAGGTATTGTTTTTGAAAATACAGATCATTTTAGTCCTAGAAGAACTGGATATGGATTCACAAAAAGGAATAATGGTATTAATTCAGATCTTACTCGTACTTCACAATATATATTAGATGGGTTGGCTTTTCAGGTTTCAAATAGAAAAATTCGATTTAGCTATTTTCGTTCAGAGGCTCCAAGAGATGCAATTATTAATCAGGATCTAGAATCATTTTCAAGTTTAATTGTGATGCAGCCAAGATTACCATGGGGAATCAATCAGGACAGCGAAAAAATATATAATGAAATAACTTCATCAATTATAGAAAGAACTATGGGATGGAATTTACGTTTAGGTGAAGGAAGTAATTATGTTGGCCTTTCATTTTATAGAAGTTTATATAATAAATATATTAATCCAAATGTTATAGAGACAATATTAGGTGGTGTCGATGATGACAACCCTGAATTTGATATATCTGATTATGATGATTACTCTGGAGATGCTTATTATCTAAGTTATTACACTAATTCTGCTGATCCAGAAATAGCGGCTATGTATTTTAGTAATCCAGAATTCATTAAATCATCTTGGGATGCAGCTAAATCATTCCGTAGAGTATTGGGGATTGATTTTTCAAAATCATTTAAGAATATAGTATTCCAAGGGGAGTATGCTGAAATGCCTAAGTATACGTGTTTGGGAATTACTGATGAAGAATCTTCTATTAAATCAGTTGTAAAAGAACAATTTGATTGTGTTAAAGATTCTGTTCTTAGTTTTGGTAATAGCCCAAAGGCTATGGTTCTCAATGCATTTGCACAATTTGACAATATTAATTTCTTATTCTTATATAGGAAATATGATTTAGAGTTTGATAATCCATATCAGAGATCTTTTTCAAACTATCAAAGATATAAAACTAGTATTTTTGAAGATACTTATTGGTTAGAAGACCCCGCATATGGGTTTTTATATTCTGGAAATCCACAACCTCAATCTGAAGAAGGTGTATTTTTTTCATCGAGATATCAAGCTCATAGATCTATAGTCCTAAGATGTAATATAGATGCTTGGAATAGGCTTGCAGATAATACGCGGTATTATAGGACAGTAGTTAATTTTGAATGGAGGCCTGTGTTTAATTATCGTATTTATATAAGGCAAAAATGGCAAGAAAGAGGTCAATTTAATATTTTTCATCCAAGTCCATATGATTCAAGAGAAACAGTTGTAAGATTCCTTCTAAGATTATCTAATTATGATAATTTACAATTAACCTACATAAGGGGTTATACCACTTTTTCTCCACGTCCAAGGCTGACAGATAGTGAAATTAGTACTGATATGCTGATTGGTGATATTGGATCTCCAGA
>CAZKFO010000014.1:0-24455 GCA_964552145.1 uncultured bacterium
AGTAGTTAAAAATAAAATGGCATCTCCTGGAAGAATGTGTGAATTTGATATTATGTATGGTGAAGGAATTTCATATGAAGGAGACTTGCTAGATTTAGCGGTAAAAGCTGAAATTATTAAGAAGATGGGATCATGGTATTCATGTAATGATGATAAAATTGGTCAAGGGCGAGAAAATGCTAAGCAATATTTAGTAGATAATCCAGATTTCTGTAATAAAATTCAGAGTGAGGTTAAATCCTTTCTTGGTATCGAATGATCCCTCATGAAACAATAGAGGTGTTCTCAAGTTTATGGTTTCTAACTAATATCATTACAATAGCAATTATTTTGTTAGCCATATACTATGGAAGAGAGGTCTTAACTTCATACCACGCAAGGATTAGATTGGCATTCTTTATTGGTGTTGTACTTATGACTAGAGCTATTATAACACATCCGTATCAGATCTATGTAGATAAGTGGGTTATTGAGTCTAGTTTGCCATTACATTTATGTGGAATCTCATCAATTATATCCTTTATACTGCTGTTTAGATTTAATCAATTCTTATATGAGTTTTTAGTTCTTTTGGGCATTCCTGGAGCTATTCAGGCGCTTCTTACACCTGAGCTAACTCTAGGTATGGATATTTTTTTTCTAGTTGAATACTTTATTTCACATGGAGGTATAATTTTATCAGGTTTATATCTAACAATAGTATTAAACCATAGACCGAGAGTTGGTTCGTGGCTTAAGGTTGCAGTTTATTCTCAATTGTTATTAGTAGTGGTTCATATTATTAATTTATCATTAGATGCTAACTATATGTATACAAGAATAAAACCTCTTGTTAATAATCCATTGATTATAGGAGAATATCCATACTATTATATTGGTTTTGAATTCATAGGATTATTGAGTATAATTCTATTCTATTATTTATTTATTAAAATGAATATTAAATTACCTTTAAAGGAAGTTGATTAAATGAATAAAACAATCTTTTTAATTTATAATTCTTTGCTAATACTTTTTTTATCTACATCTTTAGCTCAAGAGCTTTCTTCTGCTGAATATGTCTCTACAGGCAGCTTTGGCGCAGCCACAATTAATGGGAAAATTTACAACCAAATATCTTTCAGACCAGAAATTCGAATCAATAAATTAGGTGTTGGTCTTGATTTAAATATTTATTTAGATGAAAATGGTAAAATATTTTCAGATAATTGGAACTTCACAGATACTGATTTATCTTTTCAAAGTTTAATGGATAAGATTTATTACGTAAGGTGGGGTAGTAAAAATGATGATTTTTATTTTAGAGCCGGATCTTTAGAGTCTGTTACTTTAGGCCATGGAGCTTTGATTGATAGGTATTCAAATTCTGTAGAATATCCTCAAATTAAAAAGCTGGGAATAAATTCAATATATACAGCTGGACGAATTAAATTGGAGTATATTCAAAGCAACTTTAAAAACACTCCAGCTTTGATTGCGATGCAAACTTCATACGCCTTATCTCCAACATCTAATTTATTTATATCATTTGCTCATGATATGAATCAACTAACTCGCTTAGATGAAATTTTTATCAACATGAACCATGATGACTTTATTGAGGCTTGCGATGTTATTGCTGAATCTGATGGAATTGATATGGGGAGTATTAGCTGTGAACAAATTTTTGATAATTATAAAAATGAATCTCCTTATAATGATAATAAAGATCAAGTGTCTGGTGTCTCAATTGGAGCAAATCACACCTTGTCCAAAGAATTTACCCTATATACTGAGTGGGCAAAGTTGTTAGGCGAATCGAATGGTGCAACTCTAGGACATGGATTGATATTACCAGGCTTATCATATAGATTTAATAATGGAAATATTAATGTTGAACTTAGACATGTTTTATCAGATAATTTCTTATTTAGCTATTGGGATAGATCATATGATATTCAGCGTACTATACAAAAAGAACAAACATCTCCTGAACTTGATGATTATTATACAAAGGAACAAACTTTAGATACTTTTAAAAAAATGTCAGGAATTTTTTCATATTTAAGTTATGATATTTTAAATATAATGAATTTTCTTATTGGTTATCAAAGTATGGGTGAAAATGGATATAAATCTTTTTCTTCAAGTTTAAATTTAAATCCTAATTTGATTCCTAAATTCAAAAAAGTTGAATTGTTTTATCAAACTAATAATGAAAAAAATCCATTTGAATTATCTGATGGAAGTGTCCATGGATATAATGTGGGTGTAGAAGCCTCTGAAAGCATGACAATCATTTTTAAAGCTATAACATCTTATAGATATGATATATATGGAACCTTAGAACCTATACGTAGCATGCAACTTGACACACAATTTGATTTTTAATGAATTCTAAAGAGCTAAGACAAAATTTTATTGATTATTTTTCAAATAAAAGAGGACACTCTTTTATAAGAAGCTCAACTGTAGTTCCTATAGATGATCCTACATTACTGTTTACAAATGCAGGTATGAATCAATTTAAAGATATTTTTTTAGATAAGGTTCCTATACCTAAAGATAAAAGAGTTGTTAATAGTCAGAAATGTATCAGAGTTAGTGGTAAACATAATGATTTAGAAGAAGTTGGTGTTGATAATTATCATCACACTTTCTTTG
This sequence comes from uncultured bacterium, assembly GCA_964552145.1. GTDB lineage: Bacteria > Fidelibacterota > Marinisomatia > SCGC-AAA003-L08 > D37C17 > TMED161. The sequence continues at coordinate 2,644 of CAZKFO010000014.1, forward strand.
AGATGCTAGGTAATTGGTCTTTTGGAGATTATTATAAAGAGGATGCAATTCTTTGGGCCTGGGATTACTTGACTAATGAACTAAACTTAGATAAAAATAGATTATGGGTTACAGTTTATAAAGATGATGATGAATCAGAGACATTATGGAAAGACCTTACAGATATTGATCATACACGTGTATTGAAATTTGGAGATAAAGATAATTTTTGGGAAATGGGTGATACAGGCCCTTGTGGTCCATGCACAGAAATTCACTATTTTATAGGTGATAATATTAAAGATCAAAATGCTAATGGAGTTAATTCAGATGAATTGTATAGAGAAATATGGAATTTAGTTTTCATACAATACAATAGGCAAAAAAATGGTGATTTGATAGACCTCCCAGTTAAACATGTAGATACAGGGATGGGACTAGAAAGGGTTCTATCAACTTTAAATGATTTAAAAGATCATTATCAAACTGATTTATTTAAACCTATCATCGAAGAAATAGAGAAATTAACATCAATTAAGTGTATTGGTGATGAGGGAGTCCCTCATAGGGTTATAGCAGACCACTTAAGGATGTTATCATTTTCTATAGCCGATGGAGCTATGCCATCAAATGAGGGGAGAGGTTATGTAATTAGACGAGTTCTTCGAAGAGCTTCTAGATATGGGAAGTTACTAGGCCTAAATGAACCATTCATTTTTAAATTGGTTAAAGTGCTTTGTAATATAATGGGAGATGCTTACCCTGAGCTTACTGATAAACGAATTCATATAGAGGAGGTTATTAAGTCAGAAGAATCCTCATTTTTAAAAACCATAGATAAAGGTATGACTATATTTGAAGAGATGATTCTTGAACTATCAGAAGGCGATGTGATTAGTGGCCAGGATGCATTTAAGTTATATGACACTTATGGATTTCCATTAGACTTAACAGAGTTGTTGGCAAATGAAAAAGGGATGTCAGTTGATAGTTCTTCATTTGCTGATGAGATGAATAAGCAAAGAGAGAGAGCCCGGAAGTCAGGTAAATTTATACAAGATGAAGATGAGACCGAGTGGATAGTCATATCTAGTGACGAATCATCAGAGTTTTTAGGTTATCAGCAATATACTTCTAATTCTAAAATATTGAAGTATAGAGAATCTAGTGGATACTTTCAGTACATACTAGATAAGACACCATTTTATGCGGAGTCCGGTGGCCAGATTGGTGACATGGGAAAGTTAAAAGCGGACAACTATTCATTGAATATTATTGATACCATTAAAGTTGGAAATGATATTATTCATATATCAGAAGATTTTAATGAAAATTTAGTAATTAATAACTCTGTGCAATGCTCAATCCTAAGTAGCAGGAGGGATGGAGCGAAGGCGAATCATTCAGCTACACATTTACTACATGCTGCTCTTAAGAATATATTAGGTGACCATGTTCAACAGGCCGGCTCATTGGTATCTGATGATAGATTAAGATTTGATCTTACGCATTATAGTAAAATATCGAAAGAGCAAATTGAAGACATTGAAAACTTAGTTAATAAAAAAATTCAAGAAGGAATAATTTTGAATACTTCTATACAGCTATTTGAAGAGGCTAAACAAAGCGGTGCGGTAGCAATGTTTAATGAGAAGTACGATGATAAAGTCCGAGTAGTTGATGTGCCTGGGTTTTCTAAAGAGCTTTGTGGCGGTACTCATGTATCTAATACAATTGAGATTTGTTTATTTAAGATAATTAGTGAGAGTTCCCTTTCAAAAGGTGTTAGAAGGATAGAGGCTATTACAGGAAAGTATGCATTAAATTATTTATTAAAATTGGATAAAATTGTTTCTGATATTAAGGATACCTTGAAGTGTGCAGATGATGATCTATTGGATAGATTCCAAAGTATTTACAATGATTCAAAATTAAAAACTAAAGAAATTGATAAGTTAAATAATCAGAATCAAAGTTATCGAATTAAAGACTTAATAGATAAATCAGATGTTTTTAATGGAGTTAGAATAATTATTTCAAAAGAGAATGGGCTATCAAACATTAAAGAATTTGGAGATAGGTTAAGGGAGCAACTCAATGAGAAATTTATTGCTGTAATAGGATCAGTTTTCAATAACAAACCAATACTTATGTGTATAAATAGTAAAGAACTAGAGGATATAATTCCTGCTAATTTGATTATTTCTAAGATAGCTCCAGTTATAGGTGGCGGCGGCGGTGGAAAGAAAAATATCGCTACTGCTGGAGGTAAAGATATGAGTAAGGTAGATGATGCCCTTCAAAAGTCAGCTGAGTTAATAAAGGAAACTTTAGGTGGATAAAGTTAGAACAATATTTGAAAAAAGTGCTCCGGGAAAAATAGGAGTTTCATTACCTGAAAGTGATTGTCCTAATGTACTTATGAAAGATTGTGTTAATCAATCACTTTTAAAACAAAACTCGCTAAAGCTTCCAGAGTTATCTGAGCCAGAAGTTGTAAGGCACTTTGTTAACTTATCATCTAAAAACCATCATATAGATAAAGGATTTTATCCTCTGGGATCTTGTACAATGAAATATAACCCTAAAATAAATGATATGATTGCGGGATTCGATAATATAAAGGATATTCATCCTCTCCAAAATTCAGAAACAGCCCAAGGTTGTCTTGAAGTAATGTACAGCTTAGAGAAAATACTTTGTGAGGTAACAGGAATGTCTTCTATTACGCTCCAACCTAGCGCAGGTTCTCAAGGTGAATTAGCTGGAATTCTTATTATGAAAAAGTATCATGAGAAGAATAAGAATCATAAAGAGAATATTATTATTCCTGAATCAGCGCATGGAACAAATCCCGCTAGTGTTGTATTGGGTGGTTTTAGTCCAGTAAAGGTGGGAACAAATGATAAAGGAAGAGTAGATATAGAAGATCTTAAATCTAAAGTAAATGAGAATACTGCGGGTATGATGCTAACTCAGCCTAATACTTTAGGCTTATTTGAAGATGAGATTGAAGAAATCTCAAAAATAATTCATAAAGTAGATGGATTAATGTATATGGATGGAGCAAATTTAAACGCTCTGCTAGGTATTGCAAAGCCAGCAAGCATGGGTTTTGATATTACTCATATAAATGTTCATAAAACATTTTCTACACCACATGGTGGAGGAGGTCCAGGAGCAGGACCTATAGGAGTGGTAGAAAAACTTGCAGATTTTCTTCCAGTCCCTAGAATAATTAAAGATGGAGAGACATACTCTCTGTGTAATGATTTTAATGAGTCTATAGGTCAACTACATAGCTTCTATGGAAACTTTCTTGTATTGGTTAGAGCTTACTGTTATATACTTTCCCTTGGTAGTGAAGGATTAGAAAGAATATCTAAAATTGCAATATTGAATGCTAATTATCTAAAGAAAAAAATTGAAATCAAGTACGACGTGCCCTATTCAGAGGGAACAATGCATGAATTTGTTATTTCTGCGGTTAAACAAAAAAATAGAGGAGTTAGAGCATTAGATATAGCAAAGATGCTTCTTGATTATAATTATCACTCACCTACTATCTACTTTCCTATAAATGTTCCAGAAGCAATGATGATTGAGCCTACTGAATCTGAAAATATAAATACATTAGATGAATTTGCTGATTGTATGATTTCTATAGATGAACTTATTGATTTAGATCCTAAAGTTATATTAGATGCACCAATTAAGACTCCTGTTGGAAGAATTAATGAAACAAAAGCGAATAGAGAACTAGATTTGAACTATTATAATAACGGTGATAAATAGTGAATTATAGTATAGATCAAGATAGAATTTATCTAAGCATAGAAAGAGGTGAAGAGATTAATGCAACTCTATTGAAAGTATGTGTAGAAAACAATCTGTCTTTTGCTTGGATAAATGGTATTGGTGCTATTGATAATCCCGAGGTTGGATATTATGATATTAATTCTAAAACCTATACAAAGAAAATCTTTAAAGGAGATTTTGAACTTGTAAGTTTAGTTGGTAATATGACCTTTAAGGATGGAGAAAGATTTATTCATACTCATATTGTATTTTCAGATGAGGAATTTATTGCTTATGGTGGTCATCTATTTGATTGCTCCATATCAGCAGCAGGTGAATTTATTATTAGTATGGGAAACAACGCTATAAATAGAGAGCATAATCCTAAAATAGGGTTGGCATTATGGAATTGTAATATCTAATGGATAGGGTTAAAACAAATAAAGCCCCTAAGGCTATAGGTACTTATTCTCAAGGTACGAAAGTAGGTGATTTTGTTTTTACATCTGGCCAGATTGCAATTAATCCAAAGACGGGTGATTTAGTGATTGATAAATTTGAAGATGAGGTTATTCAAGTGTTAGATAATATTAGCGCTGTATTAGAATCAGGAGGTAGCAATAAGAATTCGATAGTCAAGCTAACAGTATTCCTAGTTAACCTCTCGAATTTTCAAGTAGTAAATAAGGTATTTAAAGAATATTTCAATGATGATTTTCCTGCAAGATCAGCGTTAGAAGTATCAGGTCTTCCTCTTGGAGTTAATGTTGAAATTGAAGCAATAGGTGTTATTCAATGAATTTTCTAATATATCCATTTTTAATCTTAAATTTTTCATTTTGCTCTATTATGGAAATAGATTCAACCTTGATTCGAGATTCAAAGAAAGCATTGAAAATTTCCTTAGTCCCTATTGTTTCTCAGGGGCAGGTGTACAATAAAAAATATTTAAAATCATTACTATTTATTGCGGGGCAATCATACTCTTTAAGTCAAGTGTATAGCTATAGCGATAAAAATGATTTAAATAGCATTAAAAAAAGAAATTTAAATGCATGGTGGTTTTTAGGGCTATATATGTCTAGCATTATTGATGCATATGTAGATGCAGAGCTTTCATCATTTCGAGAGAGGAAGAAATAATTATGTGTGGGATAGTAGGGATTAAATCTGAAAAGGAAAATGTATGTTTATCTATTTATAATGCTCTTACTGTTCTTCAGCATAGAGGGCAAGATGCTGCTGGAATGGCTGTTGTTGATAAAGGTAATTTCTTAAATATACACAAAGATAATGGTTTAGTAAGAGATGTATTTAATGATGATGAAATGATTAGACTATCAGGGAATATTGGTTTGGGACATGTTAGATATCCAACTGCAGGAACAATGAAGACTTCTGAGGCTCAACCATTCTATGTGAATTCACCTTTTGGAATTGTCTTAGTCCATAATGGCAATCTTGTTAATACATCAGAGTTACGTCAAGAGTTATATGAACAGGATCAGAGGCATTTAAATACACAATCAGATACAGAAGTTTTAATTAATATATTTGCTAGTGCAATTAAACGACATTTAAATGGTAAGCTTAATGATAAATGTGTTATTGAAGCTGTAAAAGAAGTGCATTCAAGAGCACAAGGTGCATATTCAGTTATAGCAATAATATTAGGTTATGGCATGGTTGCATTTAGAGATCCAAATGGGATTAGACCATTAGTTATGGGCTCTAAGAATGACGGTACACATATGATTGCTTCTGAAAGTGTATCATTAGAGTGTTTAGGATATAATGTTGAACGTGATATTAAGCCTGGAGAAACAGTAATAATTAATAATACAGGAAATATAATATCAAATGAATATTCTAAAGAAACAAGAAAGACTCCATGCATATTTGAATATGTTTACCTAGCACGTCCTGATAGTACAATGGAAGGAATTAATGTTTATGAAAGTAGGCTAGCTATGGGAAGATATTTAGCGAATAAAATTAGATCTACACTTACTAAAAAAGAACTTGATGAAATTGATGTAGTTATGCCAATCCCAGACACTAGCAAAACAAGCACTGTCCCTCTTAGTATTGAACTTAGGAAAGAGCTCAAAGAGGGGTTCGTTAAAAATCGATATATTGGAAGAACTTTTATAATGCCAGGTCAAAAAATTAGAAAGAAGTCAGTACGCCAAAAGCTTAACACTATCAATATAGAATTTAAAGGAAAAAATGTATTATTAGTTGATGATTCTATTGTAAGAGGGAATACTAGTAGGCAAATTGTTGAAATGGCTAGAAATGCGGGAGCTAATAAGGTCTATTTTGCAAGCGCTGCACCTCCAATTAAGTATCCTAATGTTTATGGTATTGACATGCCTTTTGTTAATGAGCTTGTTGCTCATAATAGATCAGTTGATGAGATATGTAAAGAAATTGGTGCAGATAAGCTTATTTATCAAGATTTAGAAGATTTAATTAGTGCAGTAAGGGAAGGGAACTCTAACATCAAAGAATTTGATACATCTTGTTTTAATGGAGAGTATGTTACTAAGGGTGTAGATAGTGAGTATCTTGATAACCTATCTAATACTAGATTAAAGGCAGATTTATAATGATTAAGAGATTTATCACTTCAAATCCAGTTCACAAGAAGATAGTACCATTTTTTGATTGGCTTATGATTTTAAGAATTGAGAAAATGCTCGTTGTTTGGCCTATAATTTGCATTGGAATATATCTTGGTGATATGCATGATGGTCCAGTAAATATTAACAGCGTAGCTTATAATTTTAATACGGTACTGTTTTTTTTAGGAATCTCACTTATTATGTCATCTATCTTCATTTCCCAGCATATCTATAGACTAGTATATACTGATAGTAAAAATATCTTCTTTGATTATAGAAAAATTTTGAATCACAAGCGAGTTTTGTTAGTTAGTGATTTATTAGCAGTATTTGGAGGAATTATAGTTAGTTTTTTTAGCTTTTTAGCTTTTATTCAATTATTTCTTTTATATTTATTAAATAAATATATAGTTAAATATGATAAAATATTTTCTATATCTAAGAAAAATACAAGTCTACTTTTTAATGTGTTGACTTGTGTAGCTTTAATTAAAGTTGGTTTTCACTATACTGAATTTAATTCTTTTACAATTAGGGCAATATCAGCATTTAATGCCTTTTCTTATACTCTTCCTTTTGTGTTTAGCTGCCTATCAGTATGCATCTTTATTAATATAGTTGAATTTGGAGATAGAAATCCTAAAAAAATGTATAGTATTGCATCGTTTTTATGTATGGGGTCATTTTTTATAGGACTAATATTGAATGAGCCTCTTGTGTCTGTTTCTACTATAACAGTTTTCCCTTTTTATATTTTTGCGGTTATACGAGGGGAATCTAGGGATGTTATTCGTTCTATAAGATACCCTATTTTAATATTAAATTTTTATGTACTTACAATATACCCACTTTTGTTTTTCCCACTTTTAGTCATTTATTATTTATCTAAATATTATAATTGGCATAGATTGGGTTACCATTATCCTACTTTTCTGGTTGATGATAGACTTACTCAGGGATTAAATCAATTTACTGGATTTAGAATAGATAAAAATTGAAAAAAAATAGTTCTGTAGATATATATGAGCTTGATGAATTTGTAGCAATTGATTTAGAAACTACAGGTTTAGATCCATATAAAGAATCTATAATAGAAATTTCAGCAGTTAAGTTTGAACATGGAGCTAAGACTAGTGTTTTCTCTTATCTGCTAGACCCTCAAAAAAAGATTTCTCCATTCATTGAAGATTTGACTGGTATATCTAATGATATGGTATCAGGGAAACCTCTGTTTGGTGATGTCATTGATGAATTTATTGAATTTATAGGTGACTTACCAATTGTTGGACATAATATTGGTTTTGATATTAACTTTATTAAAATTCATTCTAGTAGTGATATAGATTTAGAGATAAATCATCAAGTCTGTGATACCTATCTACTAAGTAAAATAGTATTGTTCTCTAATAGTCAATTTAGTTTAGAAGCTATATCTGATTATTATGATATTTCTTCTAAAGATTCACATAGAGCTACTAGTGATGCTTATAATTCAGGTTTAATTCTTCTTAAGTTGTTAGATCAATTAATTCTATTTGATGAATCTGTTCTTGATCGACTCAATTCTCTATTTATAAATAGATTTATATTTAATAGAGATTTAATATATAAGGCCTATCAATATGTTCATTCTTTATCTCAAGGTAAGAATGAATATAGTTCTAATTTTAAAGATTCGATTGTCCATTATAGCTCAGATACAAGTAGTCATAATTCCTTAGATTCTATTATTGGTAGAGATGGAATCTTATATTCTGATAGTACATATAACTATAGAGATGGTCAGTATAGAATGTCAAAAGCAATTGAAGCTGACATACAATCTGAGAATATTTCTATAATAGAAGCTGAAACTGGTTTGGGGAAGACATATGCATATTTAATTCCGTTTATCGTAGAATCTAGAAAGAGGAACATTCCATTAATTATATCAACATATACTAAAAGTCTTCAGGAACAGCTATTCTATAAAGATATTAAAAATGTTATAGAATTGCTCGGCTTAAGCTTATCAGCAACGCTCCTTAAAGGAAGAGGGAATTATATATGTATTAATAGACTTATTAACCTAGAGAGTCAATCTAATGAGCTCGTTAGTGATTTTGAATGTCATGACATAGCTGGGGTCATTACATGGTCACATTATACAAAATCTGGTGACATAGATGAGTGTGGGAGTTTTCGTCTGAATCAAAATAGTAGATTGTGGAATTTAATAAAGAGTGATGTGAAATTTTGTTCCAAAAGGTGTTTTTCGTCATCTTTGTGTTCTTATACAGTCCTCTCTGAATCTATAAAAAATGCTGATATAATAGTTGTCAATCACAGTTTATTTGCCTTGGATTCAATTGAAAAGAGACAACTTCTACCCTTAGAAAATTATTTTGTAATTGATGAAGCTCATGACTTCTTTAAATCTACAAAAAAAGTTCTAACATTAGAATTTGATAAATTATTTTTTAAAAACTATTTAGGAGACATATCAGGTTTAGTGAAATCACTATTGCTTAGAAGCAAGGAAATACTTTCATTGAGTGATATGATATCTATAGTTGAGAATAAAGTTGATTCATTTTTTAATTCATACCTTCATTCAAATGATAATATAAAGAATAAATTCAGCAGTTATCCAATAGTCAAAACTTTTCAGGATTCAGACATCGAATTTCAAGATTGTGAGCCAAACATCAATGAATTTATTGATAATTTAAGTGAATTATCTGCCTGTATGAATTCTATCGATGATAATTGTGTTGATATTCATTTAATTAAACAGAGTGGTTTGCTTGATTAATTTATTCAATAATCTGATTAAATAGATTCTTTTCTATCTTGTATTCGATCTGAGAAGTATATCTCTTGGGTTAAATATCATCACCAATCTAATTATGTCACCATTAATTTTTTAACTAAAGACATAGGCAAAATTATTGGTGAAAATTGTTTTGGAAATTTAAATATAGGAACATTTTGTTCTGCAACTATTACCGTTGATAATACCTTTGAATATTTTAAGTCTCAGTTAGGATTAGACCGGTTATCTTATAATAAAAATATATCAGAGTATACATTTGGAACGCCATTCTTTCTAGAAGAACAGGTTGACTTTTATAGTTTTAAATCAGATTTGCACATTAATTCTGATGAATATATTGCTAGTCTATCTAAGCAGATATTTGAACTAGCATCTTTTTTTAATAAAAAGATATTAGTTTTATGCACTTCATATAGACAGGCTTCCCAGCTAAAGGATAAACTTTCTTCTAAATTAAAAAATATAGGCACACAATTATTAGTGCATGAAAAAGGACGAAGTCGAAATTCATTAATTAGAGCATTCAGAGAATCTGAAAACGCTATACTCATAGGTACTATGGCATTTTGGGAAGGAGTAGATTTTCCAGGTGATCAACTATCAATATTAATGATGATAAGGATTCCGTTTTCCAACCCTAATGACCCGTACCTTAAGTATTTAGATACTGAACTTAATATTCAGGGAAAGAATAGTTTTAGTGATTATCAGGTCCCTGAGGCATGTCTAAAGATGAAACAAGGATTTGGTAGACTTATAAGGACAGAATTTGATAAAGGAATCTTTATTATAACTGATCCAAGGATTTATAATTCAAGTTATGGAAATACAATTATAAATTCTTTTCCTATTGAACCTATATCATATACTCAAATTTCACAAATTTCAAATAAGAATAAAATTCTTTAGCTTTTTATAGTTCCTTTCTAATAATTTATCCAATGGAAAAGCAATTTGATTCTACATATAAAGAAAATCATCTAGTCCTAGATGGCAATACCCTCACGATTGAATCATTATTTAGAGTTGCCTATGATAATATTCCTGTATCATTAGCAGATTCATCTATTAATAAAATAGTTAAATGTCGCGAAATGGTAGAAAATAAGATTGAAAGTGGAGAAATAGTTTATGGAATTAATACTGGTATAGGTGAATTTTCTGAAACTATTTTAGATGACTCTCAACTAGAAGATTTTCAAAAATTTCTAATTTATAATCATGCAGCTGGAATCGGAGAACCTGCACCTATAGAATATATTAGAGCTGCGATGGTTAGTCGAATTAATGTACATGCAAATGGAAATTCTGGATGCAGGCTTGTAATCACGCAGACCCTTATTGAGATGCTTAATAAAGGTGTAACCCCATATGTGTGTCAGAAGGGATCTGTAGGAGCTTGTGGAGATTTAGCACCAATGGCTCAACTTGCATTAGTTCTTCTAGGTGAAGGTAAAGCTTATTATAATAATAAATTATTAAGGGGAATTGCTTTCAGGAAAGGAAGCCATGGATTCCGCTAGGATAGAGATTCCTGGATTGAAAGCTAGAGATGGTTTAGCTGTTATTAATGGATCAAATCTACTAACTGCAATGAGTGCTATATATATATATAAATTAAGGAATTTACTTAAGCATGCAGAAATTGGAGCTTCTATGTGTTTAGACGCATTGAAGGCTAATCTAAGACCATATGATACTAGGTTACATCAGTTGAGAGGTTTTAAGGGCTCTATTAAATCAGCATCAGTTATTAGAAAAATGCTAAATAATGGAGATCTATGTTTAGGAAAATTAAAGACTAAAGTACAGGATGCTTACTCTCTTCGTTCTACCCCTCAAGTCATTGGAGCTGTCCATGATGCAGAGAGGTATTGTACAGCCCAAGTTGAAATTGAGCTTAATGGGGTTGGAGATAATCCTATTTTCATACCAGAAGAAGATGTGCAAATCTCAGGAGCAAATTTTCAAGGCACCCCAGTTTCTCTTCCTATGGATATGTTAGGAGCTGCTCTTACCATGGTATGTGTGATTTCTGAGCGTAGACTAAACAGGTTAAATAACCCTGCTTTAAGTGAAGGCTTACCGGCTTTCTTAACTAAAGGTGCTGGAATGTTTTCAGGTTTGATGCTTAGTCAATATACAGCAGACATGCAAATTGTAGAACAGCGGATTTTATCAACACCTGCTTCAATTCAATCTATACCTGCAGCAGCAGATCAGGAAGATTTTGTGTCTATGGGCATGAATACAGCTATAAAGAACTTTCAAATATTAGATAATGCATATGGTATAATAGGAATTGAACTTATGGCTGCAGCGCAAGCTCTCGATTTTAGAGATCATAAATTTGGAATAGGTGTTCAGGTAGCACTGCAGACTATTCGAAAACATGTAGAGCATTTAGATGAAGATAGACCTTTATACAATGATCATAATACAATGAAAGAATTAGTTGCTAGTAATGAAATCCTATATGAAGTAGAAAATTCTATTGGTGATTTAGATTAAAAAATAATTTAGGAAAAGCATATGAATGATAAACATAATATACGAGAAGCTCTCACATTTGATGACGTCTTACTTGTTCCACAATATTCTGAAATCTTACCAAGAGATGTTGATGTTAGTACAAAACTAACTAAAACTATAAAACTTAATATTCCGATGTTAAGTGCTGCTATGGATACTGTTACAGAACATAAAATGGCTATTGCTCTTGCTAGAGAAGGGGGAATGGGAGTAATTCATAAAAATTTACCTATAGAATCCCAAGCTGAGCAAGTAGATCTCGTAAAGAGATCTGAAAGCGGAATGATAATGAACCCTATTACTATCTCACAGCATGAAACATTAGGTGATGCTTTGCAAATCATGAAAAAGTTTAGTATCTCTGGGATTCCTGTTGTAGAGAATGAAAAATTAATTGGAATTCTTACAAATCGAGATATCCGTTTTGAAGAAGATCATTCAATATGTGTCTCCGATAGGATGACTACAGGTAATTTAGTTACTGTAGATAAAGGTATAACTATGGAAGATGCAAAAAAAGTTCTACAAAAAAATAGGATTGAAAAATTATTAGTTGTTGATTCCAAAGGGAAATTATCTGGACTTATAACAGTTAAAGATATATTGAAAAAGCAAAGCTATCCCAATGCTTCATTAGATAAGCATAGCAGACTTGTTGTTGGAGCTGCCGTTGGGATAGAGGACTCAACTTTAGATAGAGTAGCAGCATTAAAAGAGGCTCAAGTTGATGTTATATTTATTGATACAGCTCATGGTCACTCTAAGTTAGTTCTTAATCAAGTAAATATGATTCAAAAAGAAATTTCTAATTGTGAAATTGTAGTTGGAAATATTGCAACTGCAGAGGCTGCAGAAATGCTAATTGATGTAGGGGTTGATGCCATTAAAGTTGGTATTGGAGCAGGATCAAGTTGTACTACTAGAATTGTTGCGGGAGTTGGTATGCCACAACTAGCATCAGTTATGGATGTATTTGAAATTTCTGCAAAAAAAGGAATTAGTGTTATATCTGATGGAGGAATGAGATACTCTGGAGATATTTCAAAATCTTTAGCTGCTGGAGCAGATTGTGTTATGCTTGGCAGTTTGTTTGCTGGGACTGAAGAAAGTCCAGGGGAAATGGTTTTATGGGAAGGTAGAAGTTATAAATCTTACAGAGGAATGGGGTCTATATCTGCTATGAAAGTAGGGAGTAAGGATAGGTATTTTCAAACTAAATCTAATAATAAAAAGTTAGTCCCAGAAGGGATTGAAGGAATTGTCCCTTTTAAAGGCCCCGTAAGTGATACAGTACATCAGCTATTGGGTGGGGTGAAATCTTCTATGGGATATTGTGGAGCAAGTAATATTAATGAATTTTCCAAGAAGGCAAAATTTGTCAAAATCACCTCATCGGGAATGGTGGAGAGTCATCCTCACGATATAAAAATTACTAAAGAATCTCCTAATTACCATAAGCCTAAATAATTAAAAACTATTTGATCTTATTTAGATGTTTAGATAATCTTGATTTTTGATTAGCAGCCTTATTCTTATGAATAACACCTTTGCTAGCAATTTTATCAATAATTTTAAAAGCTTCATCTTTCAAGCCTTGAGCTTCTTCTTTAGAAGATGTATTTAAAACTTTCTTTATAGAAGTCTTCATCATTGATTTATAATGATTATTATAGCTATTTGCTTTTTGTGACTGCCTAACTCTTTTTAATGTTGAACCTTTTGCGCTCATTTATATTCCTTTTTAAGGTTGTAAATATACAGCTAGCAAATATATAAATAAAAAAAATAAAAAAATATATTTTTTAATAGATTTAAAATATTGTAAAATGCCTTGTTGAATAGTCGATTATAGGCTGTATATAATAATTTATTTTTAAGGGAGAAATTTTATGGAACTTGATTTCTTGAGATCTGTAAATATCTTTTCAGGGCTTTCAGATTCTGATTTAGATGGTATTAGCATAGTATGTCAAACCAGAAAATATCCTAAGAATAGTATGATTATTCTTGAGGAGGAAATGGGAGATGTTGTTTTTATTGTGAAGCTTGGGACTGTAAAAATCACAAGAGTGAATGATGAAGGTAAAGAGGTCATTCTGGCTATGCTTGGTGTGGGTGAAGTTTTTGGAGAAATGGCTGTACTAGATGGTGAATCCCGTTCTGCTAATGCTCTTGCTCAAGAAAATTGTGAGGTTGTTGCAATTAATAGGCAAGAATTCTTAAATATATTAAAGACCAATCACAAGGTCTCTTTTAACTTAATGACGGAATTTGCGATTAGACTTAGAAAATCAGATCAGCAAATTGAGGCTCTCTCTTTAGATGATGCAGAACATCGTATAGGAGTGTCAATTTTAAATTTAGCTGAAGAAATGGGAGTTATTCGTCATGGTTCTGTGACGGTTGAGAATCTTCCATATCAGCAAGATATCGCTAATATGGCTGGCACTTCTAGAGAAACTGTCTCAAGAGTGATGAAAATGTTTGAAGAAAGAGGGTTGATTGAAAAAACTGGACATATATTAAGTATTCCAGACTATGCTTTCTTTAAGCGAATTTTTGGCTAGGAAGTTCATTCTTAATCCCTAGTACTTATTTCTCAACTGATAAGGAGTGATTCTGAAAATAAAAGAAATAGCATCAATTATTTCTAATATCGAAAATAATTCTCCAAAGAAGAAAGAAATCCTTTCAGATTTATATGCTAAAACTGGAAAAGCTCATAGAATTGGAATTACTGGTCCCCCTGGAGCAGGTAAAAGTAGCCTAATTAATCATCTCATATCAAGTATTAGGAATCAAAATAAGACAGTTGCAATCATATGTATTGATCCAACTAGTCCATTCTCTGGTGGTGCTATTCTAGGAGATAGAATTAGAATGCTTAAACATTACTCTGATATAGGTGTATATGTTAGAAGTATGGCTAGTAGAAATGTATCAGGAGGGCTTTCATTAGCTTCGTCTGAGGCTGCAGATGTATTAGATTCCTTTGGGTTTGATTACATTATATTTGAAACTCTAGGTGTAGGACAGGTAGAGATTGATGTTATGAATGAAGCTGATTCAGTTATGGTCGTTCTTGTTCCTGAATCTGGAGATGATATACAAATGATGAAATCTGGCTTAATAGAGATAGCAGATTTATATATTATAAATAAGTCAGATCGTCAAGGAGCAGATAGGTTGGAGGTTGCGTTGAAGAATATGTTAGAAACTAATCCTAGTTACGAATCAAGTGAATGGCGTATTCCTATTATTAAAACAAATTCTATTAATGGGGATGGGGTAGCTTCTTTAATGCAAGCCATAGAGAATCATTATTCTTATTTAGATAAACTTAATTGTTTGCAAGAAAAGGCTAATGATCGCTACAGTAGACAAGTTAAAAATATTATTCAGGATTATTGTATGAAAAGAGTTTGGGATGACCAAAACAATACTAGATTGCTAAATCAGGAACTTTCGAAAAGTGCTAAAAAAAGGCAGTCTCCATCTCAACTTGCTGATATAATTATAAAGGATAGACAAAATTAAAAATAAGACTGCAGATATGCCATTCTGGGATCATGTAGATGAGTTAAGAAGTAGATTTCTTAAATCACTTTTTTTTATTACTACTTTTACAATCATTGCATATATATTTTCTGATTCAATTCTTTTTATTCTTTTTCAGCCAAAAATTGCATTTGCAAGTGATGTAAATATACAAGTTTTAAAGATAACTAGTATGTTTATGATAAAGATATATGTATCATTTATTTTTGGACTTGTTTTATCTATGCCTGTTATTCTATATCAATTTTGGCGATTTATTTCACCTGCGATTGATAATAGGTTTGGTCTTTATTCATTTTTTTTATTTTTTCTAAGTTCTCTATTTTTTGTTTTAGGTGCTTATTTTTCATATTCGATAGTTATACCATTAAGCATTGAGTTCTTTATCTCTATAACAAGTGAATATATTCCTGTTGATTATAATTTTACTTTAGAAAATTATTTGCTTTACATTTTATGGATGTTAGTTGTGGGTGGACTAATATTTCAATTACCTATATTATCAATTATCTTTAATAAACTAGGAATTATAGATTATAAAACCCTTGTAAACATGAGAAGATTTTCAATATTAGGTATTTTTATCATTTCAGCGATATTAACTCCACCAGATCCATTTAGTCAACTTGTGTTTGTTATTCCTCTTATTATTTTATATGAAATTAGCATTATAATCTTAAGATTTTCAAAGTGAGAGATTTTAAAAAGCTTTTAAAAAAGATGACTCTACCAATCAAGTCTGAGATGGCTAGATTTGAAGATTATTATCTTAATAGTATGCTCACAGATGTTAAATTAATTAATTCAGTTATACGTTACATCGCAAAAAGAAAAGGTAAACAGTTTAGACCAAGACTATGTATCCTATCTGCAAAAATATGTGGAGGAGTGAATGAAGATACATACAGAATCGCATCTTTGATTGAGATGATTCATGTAGCAACTTTAATTCATGATGACATTGTAGATGACTCTAATATGAGGAGAGGGTGGCCCTCTGTAAATAGGGTTTGGAAGAATAAAATCTCTGTTTTAGTCGGCGATTATTTATTTGCAAATGCCTTGAGCAAGATGCATGAAGTTGACAATAAGGATGCGATGAAGGTCCTTTCAGATACAGCAAAAAGACTTAGCAAAGGTGAAATTATGCAAGTAGAAAGTGCAATCAAAAAAAATCTTGATGAAAAAGGTTATTTTAAGATGATTCAAGACAAAACATCTTCATTGATATCTGCAGCAACTCTACTAGGTGCAATATCTTGCACTAAAGATCAGATTAAGCGTGAATCACTTTTCCGATTTGGTGAAAAATTAGGAACGATGTTTCAAATTAAAGATGATTTAATTGATATCACAGGTTTAGATAGAGAGGTTGGAAAGCCTACTATGTTTGACCTAAGGAAAAACATGCTTACGCTACCGATTATATATATTGTTTCAAAGCAAAGTGATTCAGATAAAAAAAGATTTATCTCTAACTTGAAATATTTAAGTAAAAAAAATAGAAAAGAAGAGATAAAAGAATTAATTGTTAGATTAGGTGGTGTAGAGTATGCACATAATAAGATTATTCAGTTATCAAGTGATGCAATTAAGGATTTATCTTGTTTTCCCGATACTGATATTAAGTCTTCATTAGTATCAGCAATAGACTTTAACATTACGAGGAAATATTAGATATGAGTCGTAGAGAAAAATTAAAAAGAATTTTCACCTATGCAAATATATTGAGCTTATCTAGAATATTTATGGCAATTCCACTTGTTATGACTCTTGATAAGGGTTGGTTTGACGAATCAATTAGGCAGCAAGTTTGCTTTCTTATACTCTTAGCAATATTTCTATCGGATGTTTTGGATGGTCCTTTAGCAAGGTGGACAGATCAGGTTACAAACTTTGGAAAATTAATAGATCCTATTGCTGATAAAATATGTATGATGGTTGTGTTAATATACCTGATAAAGGAGTATGGAGGTTTATTCTTTATATTCTTTATATTAATTTCGATGAGAGATACTTTCCTTATTATTATCGGTGTATATCTATTGCAGTTTAAAGAGGAAGCATTTGAATCTTTAGTATCGGGAAAAATATTTATGTTTTTATCAGTTGTTATGATGTTGTTATACATATTTCCATCTCCAGATGAAATAAGATTACTATTTTATTCTTTATCATTAGTAGTTTTTTTTATTTTCAAAATTATCAATTAACTTTCAGGAAATTAAAGCGTGCTGGGCATATTTAAGAAAACATTTAAGGGACTTGCAAAAACTAGGAAGAAAGTCTCGAATGTATTTTCAACCATATCAAAGAAAAGTTATTTAGAAATAGATGATATTGAGGCATTAGAGGACTGTTTGTTTGAGGCTGATATTAGTTTTAATGTAATATCAGATATTACTAATAGTCTAAATGGTAAAGACTCCTTTAAAAAAAGCTGGAGAGATAGAGCGTATGACGTATTATTATCAAAAGTATCAACAGATAATAATATTGAAAATATTAAAAAAGTTATTATGCTTGTAGGTGTAAATGGATCGGGCAAAACTACTTCCGCTGCGAAGCTTGCAAAACTTTATAAAGATAAGGGAGAAAATGTTTGTTTGGTTGCTGGAGATACATACAGAGCAGCAGCAGTTGAGCAAATTACTACGTGGGCGAAGAGGCTGGGTGTACGCTTAGTTAGTAATTTAGATACGACGGATCCAGCGTCTATTGCATTTGATGGTGTCGAGTCAGGCCTTTCTAAAAATGAGAGGGTTATCATTGATACTGCAGGTAGATTACATACATCTACAAATTTGATGAATGAACTTAAAAAAATTTACAGAGTTACATCTAAGTTAACAGACTCTATCTCTACGATAATTGTTTTAGATGGAAATATTGGTAAGAATTCTATATCTCAAATTGAAGAATTTAGAAAAACATTACCCATTGATGGTATTATTATTACAAAACTTGATGGTACCGCTAAAGGAGGAATAGTGTTTAGTGCAATGGATGGAATGAATATACCAGTTTATTTTATAGGTGTTGGTGAGGGGAGTGAAGATTTGATTCCATTCGAGGGTGAAAGCTACATAAAATCAATTATAGGAATAGATGAAGAATAAAAATAATAAAATATCAATGGTTACTTTAGGTTGTGCTAAGAATCTGGTTGATACAGAAATATTGGTTGGTGGTTTGAAAAATAATAATTATGAGATTACTTCTAATACAGAAGATTCAGATATAGTGATTATAAATACATGCGGTTTTCTTGATAAGGCAAGAGAGGAAAGTATTGATACTATTCTTGATTTTGGAAGGCTTAGAAAAGCTAGAAAAATAAAAAAATTGATTGCGATGGGATGTTTTACTGAAAGATATGGAGATGCTGTTGAAAATGAGATTCCAGAGGTAGATGCCATATTTGGATCAGAGGATCACGCAAGTGTTTTAACATATCTTACAGGCAAAGATTTTCAAAAGAATGACCCTGACTTCCAGAGGTCAATCTTAACTCCCCGACATTATGCATACCTTAAAATTTCTGAAGGCTGTGATAATACTTGTAGTTTTTGTTCTATTCCATTGATGAGAGGTTTACAACAGAGTCAACCCATTGCATGGAATGTAATGGAGGCAAAAAGACTAGTTAGTAATGGAGTAAAAGAAATTCTTGTGATTGGTCAAGATACAACTACTTATGGTTGGGATTTTGATAAGAAAAAAGGTATTCATAATTTATTTGATGAATTAGATAAAATAGATAAGCTAGATTGGTTAAGATTACATTATGCTCATCCAGCTCATCTTAATAAAAAGATGATAGAGAGATTTGGGGTATTAGATAAATTAATACCCTATATAGACATGCCTGTTCAGCATGGATCTAAGAAAGTTCTTGCTGATATGAGAAGAGGATTAGCTCCAGATGGGATCAAACGAAAAATTGATATGCTTAGGACTGTTCGGCCTGAAATTGCTATTAGAACTTCAATTGTTGTAGGTTTTCCTGGAGAAACAGATAGAGAATTCCAAGAGCTTATTAACTTTATAAAAGATATTGAATTTGATAGATTGGGTGTATTTACTTATTCAGAAGAAGAAGGAACATATGGTGCTGAAGCTTTTACTGATAATGTTCCAAAAAAGATTAAAGAACAGAGACGAGAAGAAATTATGCTCTTGCAGCAAAAAATTAATTATAATAAGAACCAAAATTTAATAGGTAGTAATCAGAAAATTTTAATTGACCACTGTAATGATGAAGGGGTATCATTAGGAAGAACCTATAGAGATTCTCCTGAAATTGATAATTATGTAAAAATCAATGCTCGGCTAGAGCCTGGAAAATTTTATAATGTTAAAATAATAGAAGCATTAGAGTATGACTTGATTGGAGAAATCTCAAATTGAAGTTTAAAATTTTATCTATTGAACATGTAGCAATTGCTGTTAAGAATTTAGAGGTACCATCAAATTTTTTTGGACAGATACTTGGAATTAATAATACTTCTAGAGAAATAGTAGAGGATCAGGGTGTTATTACTAATATATTTGATACAGGTTCAGGTAAAATTGAGCTTTTAGAATCAGTTTCTCAAAATTCACCAATTACTCGTTTTCTTGGCAAAAGAGGTGATGGGGTTCATCATATTGCTTTTAGAGTTGATAATTTAGAACTTGCTTTAAAAGAATTATCTGATATAGGGATTAAACTTATTGACCATACTCCTAGGATTGGTGCTGAGGGAATGCTTATTGCATTTTTACACCCAAAGTCAACTTCAGGTATTCTTATAGAACTTTGTCAGAAGCCATAGTAGTAAGACATTGTGAATGACAATTTAAAAAGTAAAATATCTTTAGTCCCCACTTCTCCAGGTATATATTTTTTTAGAAATAATAAAAATGAAATTATTTATATAGGTAAAGCTAAATCTTTACGAAATAGAGTTAGATCTTATTTTTCAGGAATCAATAAGAAAGATGCAAAAACACAGGTTTTAGTCCGTAAAATTAAAGATGTAGATTGGTTGGTAGTGAGGTCTGAGGCAGAGGCTTTGCTTGCCGAGGCTAATCTAATCAAAGAGCATAAACCTCGTTATAATGTATTTTTAAAAGATGATAAAACCTTTCCATACATTAGGATTACTAATGAAGATTATCCTAAAATTGAAATCATGCGCATGAAGAATCTAAAGAAGGATATACATACCTATTTTGGTCCTTATACGGATACACGCTACCTTAGAAGAGTTCTCAAATCAATTTATCAAATTTTCCCTCAAACGAACCAAACCTTGAAACATCTAAAAATAAATTTCAATAAAGGTGAGGGATTATCTGTATCTAGAGATGAATATAACGATATGATAGAAAAAATTAAGATGTTTTTAAAAGGTAGGAGTTTAGAAGTTCGTACTGGAATTAAAAATAAAATGGATGAGGCTAGTAGTAGATTAATGTATGAAGAGGCCGCAAGATATAGAGATCAATTGAGTGCCATTGATAATTTTCTATCAAAACAAAAAAAAGTATCACATGATTTTATGGATAGGGATATTATTTCAATCTCAGCAAAGGGGATTACTGCAGTAGCAATATTATTACGTGTTCGCAATGGTCATTTAGTTGGAAAAAATAAATTTTTATTAAATATAGTTGATGATTCAGACCTATCAGGAAATATGCGTAGTTTTATTACTCAGCATTACTCTTCATGTATGGATTTCCCCAAGGAAATTCTACTCGATGTTAAATTATCTGAGATAGAGAGTCTACAGTCTTGGCTATCAGAGAAAAAAAAGAGCATTTTAAGGATATTAAGTCCACAGAGAGGAGATAAGTATAGCTTAGTTAAAATGTGCCAGAAAAATGCTGATTTACAGCTCAAAGAAATTCTAGCAAAGAAAATTAAGCGTAGAGAGGTGGTATCAAAAAAAGTAGAGAGTTTGCAGAGTGACCTTGATATGCTAGCTCCTCCTAGGAGAATTGAGGCTTTTGATAATTCAAATATCCAAGGGATGTATCCTGTTGCAGGAATGGTATGTTTTGTTGATGGCAAGCCTCTAAAGAGAGAATATCGAAAATTTAACATTAAAACGGTAGAAGGAGTGGATGATTTTGCTATGATGCATGAAGTAGTACTCCGCAAATATAAACGAACATTAAGTGAGAATACAGTTCTTCCTGATTTGATTTTAGTAGATGGAGGAAAAGGACAACTCTCTTATGCTAAAAGAGCATTGGATAGCCTAGGCCTAGGCTATATCCCTATTATTGGTCTTGCGAAAAAACTTGAGGAGGTTTATAAGCCTGGGATATCAACACCTCAAAATATCCCTAAAACATCACCTGGAATCTTTCTATTAAGACAGATTAGAGACGAAGTGCATCGATTCGCTATTAGCTTTCATCGATCTAGTCGCAATAAAGGTATGACTCAATCTGTTTTTGATAATATTAAGGGCATGGGTAAGGTTCGAATAAAAAGATTATGGGAAGAA
>CAZKFO010000015.1:0-23636 GCA_964552145.1 uncultured bacterium
AATTCTAGTTATGATATAGATATACCATATTTTTCACCAGGAGGAATAGGATATTTCGATTTGATTAATTATGATTTAGGAGAAATCTACATATCTTTTATTTACAATAATGAAGAATTCAGGTATGATGTATCTGATATGTATCTTAGTTCAGAATATGTACCATCAGGTATGTATTCAAGTGTGGATAAAATAATATATAATCAGGAAATGAATTATTTTATAGTATTCTCCTCAGGTGATAATTTTGGGTCAACAGGTACTATAATAATAAACTCATCTAGTCCAAATGAACTAATTGGTTATAGATGATTAACCCCTCATCCTAAACCCATGAAAAATCTATTTAAAATATTAATTCTGTCTCTTTTTACTTTCTCCTTTTGTTGTGGACCTGAAGATGTAGTAAAGGAAGAGGGAAACTATAAAGATGGTAATAAGGATGGTAAGTGGACTTCTTATTGTGAACATGGAAATATCATTGAAGAAGGAAACTATAGAGATGGGAAGAAACATGGGAAATGGACTTCTTACTTTGATGATGGACAGATATGGTATGTAGGAAACTACAAGGATGGTAAAAAACATGGTGAATTTGTTTATTACGGTTATGGAAACTATAACATCCTCCATAAAGTAAGATTACAAAATTTCAAAGATGGAAAATTAAATGGGAAACACATTGAATATCACATTAATGGGGAAATAAATAGTATAGTAAATTACAAAGATGAAAAAAAGGTTGGTAAGAATAATTTCTATGATAAAGATGGAAGGATGTATTGGTCAGGATACTACAAAGATGGAATTTTAATTGATGGAGATTTCATTAAATCTGATAAACCCTTCAATCTACACTAACCCCTCATCCTAAACCCATGAAAAATCTATTTAAAATATTAATGTTAGCTTTTTTGTTTTCATCTTGTGCAAATAAACAGGTTTATACAAACCCTTTTGGTGCAAAGATTATTAAAGATACCGAGAGCGGTATGTATACATATTACGATAAAGATGGTAGAAAATTTAAAGAAGGGAAAAAAATAAATAATAAAAAAGATGGTCAGTGGTTAATCTATTATAAGAATGGAAACATAAAGATTGAGAGTTCATATGCAAATGATTTTAAAAATGGAAAAGAAGTGTGGTATCATGATACGGGTCAAATAAAGACTGAACTCAATTACATAAATGGGAAAGAAAATGGAGGGAGTTACAGCTACTATGAGAACGGAAATAGAAAAAACGAACTAAACTATAAAAATGGACAGCTTAGTGGTAAGTGTTATTACTATTACGAGAATGGTAATATTAAAAACGAATATAAATTTATATATAAGGGTAGACACGACTCATCAGTAAAAATTACAATAAATAAATGGAATGAGAGTGGTGAAATGTTAGTTAGTGATGGTGAAGGTAAGTATATTGAGTTTTATGAGAATGGAGAGGAAAAAGTAGAAGCAAATTATAAGAATGGACAGCTTAATGGTAAACGGATATGGTATCATGAAAATGGACAGATAGGCAAAGAATCTAGCTATATATATACAAGCGCATATGAGAGGCCAGAGGAAATTATGATAAACATATGGAACGAGCAAGGTGAGCTTCTAGTTGATGATGGTAATGGCAAAGATATTAGATTTTATGATAATGGGAATAAAGTATTTGAAGTAGACTATGTAAATGGATATAAAGAGGGCGTATTTTTTAGATACCATTCAGATGGCTCTCCTGAAATATCAGGATACTTTAAAAATGGGAAGCAAGATGGAAGATGGATTGAATACTATAGGAATAGTGACTGGACCTTTAAAGGACAGGGAAATTGGAAAAATGGTGAGAGGCATGGAAGCAGAGTTGAATACTATAAGAATTCAAAATTAAAAGAAGAGATATATCATGAAAACGGAGTCAAGGTAGGAGAGTGGTCCTTTTATAATAAAGATGGCAGCTTGCGCAAAAAAGAATTTTATGAAAATGGATTACTTGTTAAAACTGAAGAACATTAGTTGTTAATTATTCGTTGAAATAATTCAGTTGTAAATTTATTATATTTAATTAGTATTTCAGAAAGGAAGGATTATGCTAAAAAAACAAATTAAGTTTATTGATATAGCAAGTATATTTATAGTATGTAATATACTTTTCTCCTGGTGTGAAAACTTAGAAACAGAATGGTCTTTTGAATCAGATCCATGGGAAAATGGATGGGTGGCTGATCAACACTTTTATATTTTACCTAATATAGAGTTCTTGGATTCCCTTAATAGTCCTGTAGGCGATGGGGGAAATTGTATTGAGCTTTCAGATTGTAGTGAAATTCCATTTTCATGTGATGTTGTTGGTATATTTACTAGTGAAGATGAGCTATTGGGCTGGGCATATTACGGCCCTGATTTTAATACGACGGTATGGATTCCATTTCTAGCTAGCCCTCAAAATTCGTATGTAAAATTTTATGATTCGAGCTCTGGGAATTACTATTATGGGGTTGATTCTTATGGCAATCTAATTAGTTTGCCTGGAAATTCAAACGGAGCAGAACTTATTTTGTTTATTGAGGAAATTATTTATCTGAAATTTATTTGCAATCCAGGTGATACCAATGCTGATTCGATTATAGATATACTTGATATCGTTCAAATAGTTAATACTATTATAGACGATGAAGATGATTACAATGAGTGTGGTGATATTAATTTAGATCAAACTTTGGATGTATTTGATATTATATTAATAATTAATATTATTATAGGCTCTTAGCTTGTAATATTAAATATCTAATGGAAGCAAATATTGAAACGAACGTACCTGTTTATATTATTATCTATCTTATTAGTTTTATTTCTTAGCTCAGATAAGAATCAAGATCAAGTTGAATTATCAATCTATGAGCAAGGCGGATTTGCGTTGTCTTTTGATGATGATTATGTTGAGAATTGGTACGCTACCTCTGAATTACTTGAAAAATATGGAAGCAAAGTCACGTTCTTCGTTTCTGGGTTTAGTAATCTTAATTTGCAGCAGATTTCTTTGTTGAATGAATTAAAAGGAAAGGGACATGAAATAGCCTCTCACTCATTAAATCATATAGACGCATTAGAGTATTTAGATAGCAGTAGCCTTAGTGCTTATATCAATTCAGAAATAATTCCTGATATAAATTCTATGAAATCACATGGTTTTAATCCATCAACATTTTCATACCCTTTTGGATTTAATAACGCAGAGTTAGATTCAGCATTACTAAATGAATTTTCCCTATTAAGAGATGTAACGGAGTATCAACGCCACTTCTATTCTATGTTTTTTACAAGCCCTGAAGAGATAGATGAAATTTTTATAAGTAATCAGGAATCAAAAGTATTAAAGGGATTAGGAGTTGATCAAAATTATAAGATATCAATAGAAGATATTGATAAAATTTTTAAGAGAGCCAGTGACTACAATGAGATTGTAATACTCTACTGTCATAATCCAGTAGATAAAATATATAATGATTTCCAGATTCAGATTGATTATTTAGAGAGCCTGTTAAAGCTAGCAGATAAACATAATTTAAAATCTTATCGCTTTGTAGATTTAAATAATAAACCTCACATCTAATGAATAGACAAGAGATAGCTGATCTAATAGTAGATCGATTAAATATAGATTCTAATCATATTAGTAGTTTAGTTCATAAGACAAAGAGCGATATCGGCTACTTTTATATTGATGATTTGCTCCCTCTTGATTACGCGCTAAAGATATTTAATTCATTTCCTAGTGTACAAGAGCTCGTAGCCAAAAAGAGTATAAGAGAACGTAAATATGTTGGCGCTCAAATGGATAGATATAATCCTTTAATAGAAGAATCTATCTATGCTTTTCAAGATAAGCGTATTGTGGATTTTATTGCAAATGCATTTGATCTAAATGCGGTGTATCCAGACCCTTATCTCTATGCTGGTGGTATATCAATTATGAAGAAGGGTGATTTTTTAAATCCCCATTTAGATAATTCTCACGATAAAGATTTGAAAAGATGGAGAGTTTTAAATCTTCTTTACTATGTAACTCCAGATTGGAATCTAGAGTACGGTGGAAACTTAGAAGTATGGAACAGTAAATTAGGCAGTGAAAAAAGCACAATACATAGTAAGTTTAATAGATTAGTAGTTATGGCTACTCATGACAAATCATGGCACTCAGTTAGTCCTGTAGAGTATAATGGCACAAGATGTTGTATTAGTAACTATTATTTCTCTGATTTTTCATCAAAGGAAAATCAAGCTTTTCATGTGACTTCATTCAGGGGAAGACCAGAGGAAAAGATTTATAATATTATGCTAAGATTTGATAGTTATGTTAGAATGCTTATACGAAAGATATTTAGATATGGAATTCGCAATCAAAGTCATATCTATAAGAATAAGAATGATTAATTCGAATGAATAAGCACTTATTACCCATCTTTTGTTTATTCTGTCTGGGCGGTGTCATTTTAACACTAATCTACTCCTATTTTATAAGTGATGGAGTTAAGCCAGATGGATGGGGCACCCTTGTTATAGCAATTGGTATAAATATGACTTATATTGATTACTGGAAAAATTTCTTTAATAAAAATAAGTAAAAATAAAAGGGGGTGAGTGATGGGTGATAGAATTAGATTTTTTTTGGTATATATTCTTAAAACTATTTTTACGCTTGGGGTATACCCAGTTTACTTCCATATAACACGCCAACAAGAGTCTAATGAACTTCTACGAGAAATTCTTGATAATATAAAAAAATAATCTATTATCATTAACTTAAAGGAAAGTGGATACCTAGCTGGAAAGAGATAATCTAAATATAGATACAGAGAAGATTGGCTTACTTTATACATGCACTGTTAAGAGTGATACCATTGAAGTTGAGGTCGAGTCTATAATAAATAAGAATCAATTTCAATCCAATGTTGCCATACCTATACAGAAGCATACAGATAACGTTGTCTTCGCAGAATCTTCAGGGGAATATAGCTATTGCGATGGACTAGTTAGCAATTTAGAATTTTCTTTAATTCTATCTCTTAGCGTCGCTGATTGTGTTCCTATCTGTATGTATGACCCCATTACGAGTAACTATGGATTGATACACTCAGGTTGGAGAGGAACAAGCAAAAGAATTTCCAATGAGGCTATTAAGGTGATGATTGATAGGGGGAGTAAGGCTCAGGATATTAAAGTTTATTTAGGTCCATCCATATCTCAGGAGAAGTATGAGGTTGATAAAGATGTTGCCTTGTTATTCTCAGAAAAGAATCATAAACCTTCTGGGGAAAAGTTCTTACTCGATATTAAATCCCAAATAAAAAATGATTTACTA
The DNA here is from genome assembly GCA_964552145.1 of uncultured bacterium. Lineage (GTDB taxonomy): Bacteria > Fidelibacterota > Marinisomatia > SCGC-AAA003-L08 > D37C17 > TMED161. The sequence goes on from CAZKFO010000015.1 coordinate 5,362, forward strand.
GACGTTGATATAGAAAATAAAAATATTTCTTCTTCATCTGTCTGTACGTATAGTAATTTAGACTTTCCTAGCTACAGGCGAGATGGTGTTAAAGCGGGTAGGATAATATTTTTAATGGGACAATTAAATGGATGAAATAAAGATAATAATTCTTGCTCTAATCCAAGGGATTACAGAGTTTTTGCCGATAAGTAGCTCAGGTCATCTAGTTCTTTTTGAAAATCTGTTTGGATTCTATGATAATAGCATTGCTACTGAGGTCATACTTCATTTTGGGACGTTAATTTCAATATTAATTTACTTTAGAAATGATATTCTTAACCTTCTATCAGGAGTATTGAAAGGAGACAAAGAATCTAATACATATATTGTTAATGTTCTTATAGCTACTATTCCCATTGTCATTTTTGTTCTACTATTTGAAGATAGCATTAAATCCATTTTCTCTATAAAAACTCTGCTTTATACATATCTAGTAAATATGGTTATACTATACATGACAAAAAACAAAGAGTCTCAAAAGAATAACATTACATACTCTTTAGCCATATTTATGGGATTAGCTCAAGTATTTGCAATATTCCCTGGCATATCTAGAGCTGGAATTACTATATGCACAGGATTATTTTTGGGATACAATCAAAATACAGTAGCAAGATTCTCATTTTTTATGGCTATCCCAGCTCTTTTTGGTGCTATTATATTTGAGTTTAATAGTATATCTGAGCAAAGTATTTATCTCATACTTATAGGGCTCTTATTCTCGATGTTTACCGGCCTATTAGCACTAAAATTTTTATTTAAGATACTTCAAAATAGGAACCTATGGATCTTCTCTTATTATTGTTTCTTTATTTGGATTTTAATTGTTATACTAGTTCAGTATGGTTAAGAATTTAATTACCCCAGGGCAAACATTAAGAAGGATAGTTGCAAGAGAGGTGTTTCCAGTATATGCATTTTTTGGTGAAGATTCTTTCTTCCAGGATCTCATCATTGATGGGATAGTAGATGTTTTTAAAGGGGAGAGAGTTAGTTTTGTATTGGGGGTAGACTCTGAACAAGATATACTTAATAGCCTTAATATGGGGTCACTATTTTCTACTAAAGAAATTATAATTATTCGTAATGCTAAAAAGATTAGTTCAAAATATCAGCAAGAAATCATAGATTATTGCAGTTCTCCCATTGATGACAAGGTTGTAGTTTTTATCTATGAGGATCCTTACTCATCTAATAAATTCATTAATGAAATCTCCTCGCATGCAACATCTATTGATATGAGAGTTCCATTCCCCAATAAGATGAAGGAGTGGATTTCATATTATCTAAAACAAAATAAAATAAATATATCTCCTCATATCATTAGCCAGCTCATTGATAATTATGGATACAGCACTAAAGCTGTTATTAATGAAATTGATAAAATCAATATATTCTCTATGGGTAAATCAAATGAAACAGATGGAGCTATAATTCCAAATCACTATAAAAAAGAAACTCAACTTTGGAAGTTGGTTGATGCAATTGGTAAGAGGGATATGTCGCAAAGTATTAATCTATATGTAAACTTGCATAATAATAATACTCCACTACCAAGAATAGTTCTAAATCTCTTAGATTTTTTTAGAGAATTGATTAATTATAAACTAACCAATAAATCTGGAAAATTTATCAGGAACAAAATTCTATTAAAAAATTTAAATATATATGGAGGAAAATATTCTATGGATGATGTCATGCATGGGATTGTAACTCTTAGGAACTGTGATTTTATGAGTAAAACAAGCTCTATTAAAGAACAGTATTTAGTAAATTCTATTTTAGTAGATATCTGTAAAGGTGCCAATGTCAAAAGCTAAATATACAGATGAAGAGTTGATAATAAGCTTCCAGGGTGGTGATGTAAATTCATTCAATGAGATTGTCCTTAGATATAAAGATAGACTATTGAACTATATTAATGGCTATATGAATGATGTTGCGGTATCTGAGAACTTGCTTCAGGATACTTTTATGAAGGTCTACACTCATGGGCACTCATACAAGGAAATCGCCAAGTTCTCTACTTGGATATACACAATCGCAGGTAATTTAGCTAAAACTGAGTTAAGAAAGCTTAAAAGACGAAAGACATTCACGTTTTCTCAGCTATCTACCAAGGATAATGATTTTAATCTAGATAGAGTGAATTACAATAGAAAATCACCAGAAAAAGACCATGAAACTTATGATGCTATTAGAGAGGCTATACCCAAACTTTCAGAAGATTATAGAAATATAATAATATTACGAGATATTCAGGAACTTTCTTATGATCAGATTAGTAATATAACCAAACTTGCGTTAGGAACTGTAAAATCACGGATTAATAGAGCAAGATTAAAATTAAGAGATATTATAAAAGAAAATAGGGAGTAAACGTATAGATGGATCGTTATAATTTTGAAGAACATATAAGTGCCTATCTAGATAATGAATTATCAGGATCTGATAGGAAAATATTTGAAGAGATTCTTAGCTCAAACTCTGATTGCAATAGGAAATTTCAAGAAATGAAGAAAATGATTTCAAATTTAAATGAGCTCCCCTCTCTGAAAACCAGTAATGATTTTATCCCGAACTTAAACAAGAGAATTGATGAAGGAATTAATCAAGAATCTAGTTTTGTAATGCAGATTAAAGATATTTTCTTCTCAAGACCAAATATGGGCTTTGCTATGTCTTTTGCAGCATTATTTCTAATTTCTTATATGTTTGTAGGAAATTTCAATAGTACAAACTATTATAGTTCCGAATCATCAGATGAAATCCATGGTGATAAGTACGAAGAAATATATTTATCTGATGTAGACTCAACAGATCAAAGCGACGAATATGAAGGTGATATCTTACAGACTTCTGGGAAAGAATAGTTCATTTTTTAATCTTTTAAATGTTTTTTGTATTATTATTTTTTCTTAACTTAGCCAGCTTGTAATTTTATGGAGTAAAAATGGCAAAGAAACAATCATTTGGTGATAAAGTAAATAAAGGTTCTACTGAGACAGTTAAGCTTAAGCATATTAAGGTTATTTCTGTAACAAGGTCAAAAGCTACAAATTCTTTAAAGTTTAATGATCGAATGTTAGCAGTTAACGAGAACGACAACTTGAATTCTGCTGTTAAAGAATTTCTAAACAAATAACTTCTTTTTATTAATAAATCAAAGATAAGTGTAGTAATCCCATTCTTTAATGAAGAGGATTCTATTCTCCCATTGTATGCAGAGCTTAAAGAGGCTCTCCTAAAATATCCAAATCATGAGATTATTTTTATTGATGATGGTAGTACGGATAAAACAGGAAATCTTGTTAAGGATATACAAAAAAATGATGGTTTAGTTGTTTTAATTACCTTTGACTCAAATCGTGGAAAATCTGCAGCCTTAAATACGGGATTTAGAGAGGCTGATGGAGATATTGTTATTACCATGGATGCAGATTTACAAGATGATCCTAAAGAATTTGATAGTTTACTACTAAAATTAAATGAAGGTTGGGATCTTGTTTCTGGATGGAAGAAGCATAGAAATGATCCCCTAGATAAGACAATTCCATCAAAAGTATTTAATTATATTTTAAGAAAAACTTCTAAGCTAGATATCCATGATTTTAATTGTGGGCTAAAAGCATATAGAATCAAGGTAATAAAAACTCTGAATATTTATGGTGGATTGCATAGATTTATACCATATTTAGCCGCATCAAATGGGTTTACTGTAACTGAAATTCCCGTTAATCATCGAGCAAGGGAATTTGGAGAATCTAAGTATGGAGGGAGTAGAATGTTTAAAGGGTTCTTTGATTTTTTAAGTATTGTTTTTATAAGTAAATATTCTAAACGGCCATTGCATATATTTGGATTTATTGGCTTTCTATTATTTATAATAGGCATGATAATAAATCTTTATTTAACATATAACTGGTTCCTTGGAGTCGCTCTTAGTAATAGACCCATTCTATTTCTGGGAGTTCTTCTTTCAATTGTTGGGATGCAATTTTTCTCTATGGGTTTTATAGCAGAGCTTATAGTTAGTTATATGTCAAAAGATAAAGATCAATCAAACTCAATATCTAAAAAGTAATATATGAATATCTCCATCCTCAGTGTCGGTCCACCTTATCGTGGAGGAATCTCTGAACAAACTTTTCATCTCTACTCCAAGTTAAATGAAAGCCATAATGTTCAATTAATTAATTTTAAAAGACAATATCCAGAGATACTATTCCCAGGTAAATCTCAAATCGATCTAGATTCTGATTTATCTATAGAAAACAACCACATGCTGATTGATTCTATAAACCCAATTTCATGGATTTCATCTTCTAAATTAATTCTTAGAAGTTCTCCTGATATGATTGTAATGAGGTTCTGGAATCCTTTCTTTGCGCTGGCTCATGGTTGTGTATTACGAAAGGTTAAGAAGAAAAACCCCAATGTGAAGATTATAGTTGTATGTGACAACATAGTTCCTCATGAGAGAAGATTTCTTGATGGATTCTTAACAAAATATTTATTTAATTCAATAGATGGATTTATTGTGATGTCAGATAGCGTTGAACAGGAGCTGCTTGAGATAATTGATAAACCCAAATATAAAAAAGTATTTCACCCAGTATCCTTTAAAGATAACACTATGATTAAAGTTGATGCTAGATGCAGACTAAATATAAAAAATGAAAAAATAATTCTATTCTTTGGGTTTATAAGAGAGTATAAAGGGTTGGATGTGTTAATTAAGTCATTAAAGTATTTAAGACAAAGCCTTAAAGATTATAAAATTATAGTATGCGGAGAATCGTATGAAGGTGAAAAGAAATATTTAAAGTTAATAGAAGAATATTCAGAAGAAGGTGAAATTGAGTGGATTAATAATTATATTAATGATGATTTAGCTAGGATTTATTTTTCTGCATGTGATGTTGTGGTTCTTCCATATAAAAACGCATCTCAAAGTGGGGTCATACCTCTTTCATATTCATATAATAGGCCAGTTATTGCCTCTAATATTTCGGGAATTAAGGCCATGGTGTGTGATGGTAGCACAGGGTTTTTATTTAATAAAGATGATGAGAGGGATTTATCAAATAAAATTGTTTCTTTTTTTAATTCAGACATTAATTATGAAGCGAATATTGAGAAATTTAAAGAACAATTTTCTTGGGATGAATTTTCCAATAAGCTCTTTGAGCTATATGAAGAGTTAGATTAGTGAAGAATAACATAAATATATATATATTGAACTGGAATGGGGGGGACGATTTACACGCTTGTATCAATTCAATAAAGAAGAGTAAATCCAATAAGTACAAAATCACTGTTATAGACAACAACTCTTCTGATGGCTCTGTTGATAATTTACCAAATGCTGTAAGGGTAGTTAAGTTAAATAAAAATTTTGGTTTTGGAGTTGGTTATAATGAAGGTATTTCTAAGAGTATGAATGATGATGATTACCTCGTATTATTGAATTATGACACCATAGTAGCTCCAGATTTTGTTGATTCTGTATTGAAGGCTATAAGTAGAAAAGGAAAACAGTATATATATGGGGCTAAAATTTTATTCCATGATAAGCCTAATCTCATATGGTATGGAGGTGGAGTTTTAAACTTATCAGCAGGGGTGATATCTCATCGTTTATTAAGAGCACCAAACAATTCCATGGCGGAAAATAAGCCTACAGATTTTGTTACTGGGTGTTGCTTAATTATTCATAAAGATATTTTTTGTCAACTGAATGGATTTGACCCTAGATTCTTTATGTACAACGAAGATGTTGATCTTTGTTTGCGAGCGAAAGAAATTGGTGTTAGTTGCATCTATGATTCAGGGATTAAGGTTTTTCATAAAGTTTCTCTCTCATTAGGTGGGAATTATTCAATTAGGAAAATAATTAAAAAGAGTAAGTCGACATGGATGCTTTATAATAAATATTATCCTCTTTACAAGAGTCTACCATTGTTTTTTCTTTATTTATTAAAAACTATTTTAGGAATTAAATATCATTAATATGATTGCTGTGCAAAGGAAAATTATTTTTGTTTTAGGTGCCCAAAAGGCTGGAACGACTTCCATGCACAGCTTAATTTCAAGCCATAAAGACGTTTCATGTCCTAAGATTAAAGAAACTCATTTTTTTAGTAATAACAATATTTTCAATAAAGGTTTAGATTGGTACTTCGAACAATTTGATATGAGTAAAGATATCTTGTGTGAGGTTGATCCATCATATTTATTTTATCCATCCTGTCCAGAAAGAATAAAATCAACAATTCAAAACCCAAAATTTATAATCATTTTCAGGAAACCAATTGAAAGGGCTTTGTCTCACTATTTAATGTCTTCTTATAAAGGCCATGAAAACCTTTCATTCTTAGATGCATTAAAGGCTGAATCAGATAGACTAAAAGCAATTGATAATAATTTTTCTATGGTACATCACTCTTATATGAGAAGGGGAAATTATTCATCCCAGCTAGATAGATATTTAGCAATGTTTAATAAAAGTGACTTTCTATTTATAAAATTTGATGATTTTATATCTAAAAATAATAAGAGTACTATTGATGATTTTTCTGACTTCATGGGACTTGATAACTCTAGCTTAGTCACTGAAATTTCTCATAGTAATAAAAGAAAAAAGATAAAATATAAATTAATTAGGGACTTGCTTTACAAAGATAATATATTTCGAACAGCGATGAAGAAGGTCGTAACCTCAGATTTATTAAGGATTAAGCTAAAGGAGATAATAAATTATTTAAATTCAGATAAATATGAGGAGGATAGTAGTTTGTCAGATGATATCCTAGATTTACTACCTGATAACTATTTAGAGTGGAATAATAAGGAAGTAAAGTTACTAGAACAAATTACGAATTTAGATGTAGGGGATTGGATTTGTTAATAGATAAAGAGAATCAGTTTTCACCGATAATTATTGCAGGCATACATAGGTCTGGGACCTCTATGTTATCTAGGATACTAGAGAATGAAGGTGTTGAGCTAGGTGCGATGAAAGATGCTAACCATGAATCCTTGTTTTTTCAGCGAATTAATATATGGATGATGTCTTTAATTAGTTCTTCCTGGGATTCTCCTAGCGAATTTTCAGGTATTGATTCAAAAGTTCTTGATGATATTAAGATTCAATTAAATCAATTACTTGAAAGTAGAAGTAATATGCTTTATTTTGGATGGAAAGCGTTGCTCTTAAAAAGAAAGTTTTCTCACATGCAATCTCATTGGGGATGGAAAGACCCTAGAAATACATTCACTGCTGATCTTTGGTCTAATGTTTTTCCTAGTATGAGAATTATATATGTAATTAGACATCCAATTGATATAGCGGATAGTTTAATGAGAAGACAGGGAAAAGAGATTCAAAGTGATTTAAATAGAGTGAAGAAAGTAGACGGTGTTATTAAAACATTGCTTAAAATCAATCACACAAATTACAACTCGAGTATGATTATAAATTCTTATGAGACTTGCTTTAAGCTTATTGATTTATACTATGATAAAATCTCTAAACATAATCTAGATAATTCAATTATAGTAAGATTTGAAGATTTACTGTTTAATTCACGTGAAAAATTGAATGATATTTTCAAATTTTGTGGTTTGAATGTAAGTGAAAAGTATTTAGATAGTATAGAATCAAAAATTGTCGAGTCTAAGGGCTTCTCATATAAAAAGAATTCTAACCTATTAGAATTTGAATCTGACTATAAATGGTTAATAGATAAAATGGGATATGATTCTAATAATGATTAAAGATAATTTTAAAGTTTTAGGAGTATTATTCTTTGTTATTAGCATTTTCTTCAATCAAGTCATGATTGGAGATGAGCTTTTCTTAACTTCAGATACATTGTCTGCGAAGACAATCTCATATGGTATTGAGTTAGCAGAAGATAGGTATGGAGAGTATCCATTATGGATGCCATGGATTTTCTCTGGACTTCCTTCTACTCATTCAATGCAGAATGTATCTGAATACTATTTTCCACATCACATTATATCCTTGATTAAGATGATTGGAATCCCTTGGTTTTGGAATTTTCTTTTACATTTCATTTTTTGTGGATTTGGAATGCATTTGCTTTTAAGGAGATTGAAGGTTAGTGATGGGGTAGCTCTATTTGGAGCAATATCATTTATGATAGCTCCTTATATGGTTGTGATGATAGTACATGGTCATGGAAGTCAAGTTATGACGGCATCTTATATACCATGGATTATGTGGGGATTGCTTAGACTACAAGAAAAACCTTCTCTACAGAATAGCGGAATATTATCACTTTTGATTGGACTCCAATTACAGAGAGCGCATATTCAGATAGCATATTATACCTGGATGCTAATGATAACATATTTGATTTTTACAATTATAGTTGATAGTAGATTTCGTAATAATATTAATTTTTATTTAGGCTGGATTGTATCATCATTATTGGGGTTTTGTATGTCCTTATGGATATATATACCTTTATTGAATTATGTTGGGCTATCTAATAGATCTATATCTAATGGTGGTTCTTCATTGGATTATGCTACATCTTGGTCTTTGCATCCCTTTGAATCTTTAACCATGCTATTGCCGTCATCATTTGGTTTTGGAGATAGTACGTATTTTGGTTATATGCCGTTTACTAACTTCCCTAATTATGCAGGTCTTATACTAATTATATTATCTATTTGTGCATTTTATAATAATCATAAAAATAAAACCATATTCTTCTTTTTATTCGTGCTTATGTCTAGTCTTTTAATCTCTTTTGGTAAGTATTTTCCTTTATATGGCCTACTTTATGACTGGCTTCCTTATTTTAATAAATTTAGAGTTCCATCCATGATATTGATATTATCACAATTCTCTATATGCTTAATTGCTTCGATCGGGCTTGATAATTTACTAGCTCATATAAAATCTAAAGATATTAAGATATTGAATATTTTAGGGGGGAGTTCATTAATAATCTTATTAGCAGCTATATGGAGATATTTTTCACATAATTTCTCATCCCATAGAATACAGCATGAAATTATAAATTTAGAGAGAACATCTATGATTTGGAATGATTTTATAATAGTATCGAGCATTCTTATTTTATGTGCACTAATTTTGTATTTACTATTCAATAAAAAGATTGATAGCTCAAAATTCATATTCTTACTCACTATTATATTGCTATTTGACATTGGAAGAGTGAATCAAAGAATTACTAATCCCCCAGAGAATATTGCTAAACCAGTAATTAAGAATGAAAAGTATTTAAATGCTCAGATTAATTCAGATGAGATAGTTGAATTTTTCAAGATAGATAAATCTAAATTTAGGGTTCTCCCATTAGGAGAGTTCGCAGATAATAGATTAGTAGCATTTAATATTGAAACAGTGAAAGGGTATCATCCTGCTAAATTAGCATCTTATGAAATGTTAATGAAGGAGGTAGGCATAAATGAGAATATTCTAAAGCTATTAAACGTTAAGTATATATTATCCCCTAGTGAGCTACCTGATGAACAGGCAGAAGCGCTATCTCTTAGTAAAGTAAAAAGCGGTAAATACTATAATAGCTTTGAATATAAGAATGCATATGTATATGAGTATATAAAGTTTGAAAGTAGGGTTCAATTTGCTAAAGAACTTAATTTTCTAAATTCTACCAAGGACGGATATGCCCTTCTAAATAGAGAGGATTTTTCTTTATCTGAAAATTCTTTTGTGGTTGATGTTGCTACAAATCAATTAAACTTGGAGTCTTTTGGATATAGTGAAGGCTCATCAGTCAAAATAAATGAGTGGTCTCCCAATAAAATAGTTATTAATTCAGAGGTGTTAGGTGAGGAGAATCATTTTGTTATTCTAAGTGAAGCTTATTTCCCGTATGGATGGAGAGTAACAGGAGCCTCAAATAATAATATTTTCAGAGTGAATAATTTTATTAGAGGTTTCCTTGTCCCACCGGGTAGTAGTGAAATCATCCTACACTTTGAACCTCAAGATTTAAATTATTCCTCAATAATTACTTATTTATTTTTCTTATTAATTTTAGGGTTAGTATTCTCAAAGAATATAAGGTCGTTAAGTGAAAGAGTTTAAACTACAAACTAGTATAAAATTAGCCTTATTTGTATTCGCCTTAACTATTGCTCTTGTAATTTTATGGATTAATACTACTATCATTAGCAATTTAAGGGAAGGTAATCGTCAGCAGTTAGAAAAAATTGCTGAGTCTTATAGCCATTCTATAAGTAATTCAACCGATGAAGAATTAGCCTTTATAATTAATATTTTACTGCCTTCATTGAATTTCCCGATTATAATTACTTCTGGAGATGAAATATACGCTACTATGAATATTGATATTCCTTACGATCAAAAAACAATTGAATATAACCAGGAGATTAGAAAATTAATTGCTGAAATGGATGAGACCTTCAATCCATTTGATATCACTCGAATTGATGCTAATGACAATAAAGTATTGGTGAGTAAAATTCACTATGGAGATCAAAAAATCATAAAAACAATATCATGGCTTCCCTTCCTTGAAATTGGATTTGCTATATTATTTGTTTCCATATCAGCTTTTGGCTTTCAGCTTATTCGAGCCAATGAGAGAAATTCCATATATGCAGGAATGGCTAAGGAAACAGCTCATCAATTAGGGACCCCCATATCATCATTACTTGGTTGGGTAGAGCTCCTAAAGGAAAGAATGCTCACAAAGAAAAGAAATAAGATTCTAGCATCAATGAAAAGTGATTTGGCTAGACTATCTGAGATTAGTGATAGATTTTCTAAAATTGGTTCGAAGGTTAATCTAAATGAAATTAATTTAAAATCTTTACTTGAGAAGATATCTTTATACATGTCTGAAAGACTCCCTAAGAGCTCTAATACAGACATTATACTTTCAATGAAAAAAAATGCTAAGATTGTAGGAGATTCAGTATTACTTAGCTGGGCATTTGAAAATCTATTAAAGAATTCTATAGATGCTATTACAAACAAGAAGGGAAAAATACTAATTAAGGTTGCAAGTAGTGAAGGATATATTACGATCGTATTTCATGATAATGGTAAAGGAATAAAAAGGAATGATTGGAATAATATCTTTAAGCCAGGTTTTAGTACTAAAAATAGAGGATGGGGGTTAGGTTTAAGTTTAACCCAGAGGATTATTCAAGATATTCATGGAGGCACAATTATTGTTGAGGATTCTTCAAATAAGGGTACGAAAATAAAAATAGAACTAAAGGTCGCATGAAATATATTTTAGCTTCATCGAGTCCAAGAAGAAAAGCTATGCTATCAATATTCAATTTAGAGATAGAATCGGTAGAGCATTTATTTGATGAGAGTAGTGTAACGTATAATGGATCTCCAGAAAAATATTGTAAAAACATATCTATAGGTAAAGTGAATAGCATTATTAAAAAATATAAACAGCACACTGTTATTTCTGCTGATACAATAGTAGCTATTGATGATCAAATTCTAGAGAAGCCAAGGAATAAAAAAGAAGCGGCTGGTATGCTCAAGTCGCTTAGTGGCAAAGTGCATACTGTTATAACAGGAACTACTATTATGTGTAAAGCTAAGAATATAAACTTTTCATTTACAGAGAAAACACAGGTTAAATTCAATGAGCTTGATGTCGATATTATAGAGTATTACGTTGACAGGTATCAGCCTCTTGACAAATCAGGAAGTTATGGGATACAAGATTTTAGTTCCATTTTTGTAGAATCTATTGATGGTTGCTTTTACAATGTAGCAGGACTACCATTATCTAAATTTTTTTATCATCTAAGGAGGCTTGGGTTGGTTCGATTTTCATTGAATACTAGTAATAGAATCAATAAGTTATAACCCTTATGGATGAATCAAAAACATTTTATACTAAACTAAAAGAGCTTAGAGAATCTAAAGGATATTCCTTAGATGAAATATCTGATTTTACTAAAATTGATATTAGATATTTGACATCTATTGAGGAAGGTGACTTCCCTTGCCTACCCAATGTCTACATGAGATTATTTTTAAGATCCTATTGTAAGTATATAGGTGCAGATTCTAAGAAGGCATTAGATAACTATGAATTCTATACAGTTGGGACAAAAACTTCTCAAACTAAGTCCTTTAATGTTAGTGATCCTGATCTAAAATTAGATAACAGTAAAGGTTCTAGTCTTGAAAGTGATTTAAATTTACCGCAGGTATCTTCAGCTAAAATAAGAGGCATTGCAGTTGCAGTTCTTGTTATATTAATATTTTTTCTAATAATAAATAGCATAACGACAAAAGAAGTCAACAACGATAGTGTCGCAAGCAAAGTTGTACCCACGGAGATTAGAAATAAAACTACTTACAAACCTATCCCTAATGAAAAAATATTAAGCAACTTTGAATTTCAAGCGGATAATTTTTTAAGTGATGGTTCACTCGTGCTCCCTGATTTACCTCCTTATATTTTCACTATCAAGGTTCTTGAAAAGACTAAAGTTAATATTGATAGCGATGGGAAAGTCACAAATAAAATTGTTAGTAGAGGAGAAGATTTAAGATTTGATGTTAAAGATGAAGTCCGATTTGATTTTTGGGATACTACTCATATTCAATGTTATCTCAATGGTACTCATCTAAATAATTTTTTTGGGACTAACAATCAGTCTCTTCGAGCAAGCTTCAAAACAAGTGATCAGCGTTTTTACTATAAAATTTACAACCAAGCAACCTACTAGACATCTTTCATATTTTTAGTTAATTAGAGTGCTATTCCCCGTAGTACGCCTAAAATATTACGCATCCTATACTATTCAAATTAAGCTTTAAAACGATCTTATAGAAAATGAGATTTTAAAGTTCTATCCTCAGGATATCATTATAAAGCACTAATATTAATTCAAAAAATAAAATCATATAATAATTCCAATTTTACACATTTTTAAATTAATTCTTGCATATAGGTGGATAAGTGTAATATAATAGTGGGTGAGTGTGGGTAGTAAAACCTATTAATTAAATAATTTAGAGTGTGTGAAGGATGACATCGATCAAACTAAGATTTGCAGGAGAATATTATAAATCTCTTGACTTGAAAAATAGAGTCAATATTCCCGCTAAATTCAGAAAGGCTCTTGACCCAGTAAATGATAAAACTTTTGTCATTACCCGTGGGTTTGATAGGTGCTTAATTCTATATCCTATATATGAATGGAATATTGTAGAACAGCAACTTTCATCTCTTAGTTCAATTAGAAATAAGCATAGAAGCTTTGTTAGATCAGTTGTAAGACATGCATCTTATGTTCAATACGATGCACAGGGACGAGTTATAATACCAGAAGACTTGAAAAGATTTTCTTCGATAGAAAAAGAAATAGTTATTATTGGGATGATTAATAAAATTGAGTTATGGGCCCCTGAGGCTCTTGAACAACACGACAAATCAAACAATCAGGCCGAGGAATTTGACGACCTCGCAGATGACATCAGTTTCTAGCTTGAGATGAAGGAATCAGTCGAACATCCTCACGAACCAGTATTAATTGAGGAGGTTTTGACTAATTTAATAACTAGAATTGATGGCGCATATTTAGATTGCACTATTGGATTTGGAGGTCACTCATCCAAAATTTTAGATAAATTAAATCAAGAAGGAATATTGATTGGAATGGATTATGACCCTTATGCCTTGGAATATTCAAACAACAGACTATCTTCGTATAGACAAAAAGTCAAACTTTTCTTATCTAATTACAAAGATATAAAACAGATCTTAAAAAGTTTAAATATCAAATCCTTAGATGGCGTTTTATTTGATCTTGGTGTTTCCTCCCACCAAGTTGATTCCGGGCATAAGGGCTTATCATACAGAATAGATTCTCCTTTAGACATGAAAATGGATGAAAATGGAAGTCATTTAAGAGACTTCTTAAATAATTCTAATGAGAAAGAAATAGCGGATGTGATATACTGCTTTGGAGAAGAGAGAGGTTCAAGAAGAATTGCAAAATCAATTTATGAGTATAAGAAAAACGATAAGATGAATACTAATATGGATTTAGTAAATGCTGTAAAAGAATCTGTTCCTGAAAGATATTTAAATAAGACCTTATCTAGAGTATTTCAGGCATTCAGAATAAAAATGAATAATGAGTTAAATAATATTTTCAATTCAATAGTTGATGCAATTGATATGCTTAGTCCCGGGGCTAGGATAGCTGTTATAACTTTTCATTCTATAGAAGATAGACTTGTTAAGAATATTTTTAGAGCTTTTGCAAGCGGTAGACAGGAATATCTTATTAATATGGGATATAATATTAACATAGATGCAAAAACTTTATTTCTAGTTAACAAGAAACCAATTTCACCATCAATAGATGAAATAAAAAAAAACAAAAGAGCTAGAAGTGCAAAACTAAGGGTCGCTGAAAGGATATAATGGTGTTTAAAAAAAATCAAATTGGAATTGGAATCTCAATAATATCATTTTCATTAATTTTTTTAACATTGAAATTTGATTGTAATGAAGTCAAAAAAGATATTGTGAGATTAAAATTAAAGAAAGAGATAGTATCAAATAGTATTAAATCATTAAAGGCAAAAGAAAGTGATTTGATAAGTAGAAGTCGAATAGAAAGAATAGCAAAAGAAGAACTGGGTATGCACTCTCCTCTTCCAGAATCCTTAATTGTTTTTATAAATGACTAAAACATATCTATATCATCAAAGTAGAGTGAGACAAGTAATTAATGGTATATTAATTTTTGGATTAATAATCTTATTTCGTTTTTTTTATATTCAGATATTACAGGCCAATCTAAATTCGGAGGAGATATCCAATCTAATCCAATATCATAAAAAAATAAAAGGTGATAGAGGAATAATATATGATAGAAATGGAGTCCCATTAGCAGAAAACATCATTAAAGGAGATTTCTGGGTTAATACTAATAAAGATATAGATGCTCATGCAATAGCAAGCTTCTTTTCTAATTATTATGACTCAGACTCTAGTGCTATCATTAATTATCTAAATAGTAAGAAAACAAATTATCTTCCCATAAAGAGAAATGTTCTTTTAGACAAAATCGATGAAATTAGTCAAGCCATCAAAGATATAAAAGGTTTACAATTAGATAAGTATAACCAAAGATTTTATAGGTATGGTGATATTTGTTCTCATCTACTTGGATATGTAGGTATGGATGGGAATGGAAAGGCTGGAATAGAGTATCAATTTAATGAATTATTAAAAGGAAAAGAGAAAACACAAAAACTATCAAGAACTATTGATAATAGATTAATCAATAAAGGCAAAGAGAAATTTAATACGGAACTTTATGGGAGAGATATATTCTTGACAGTAGATATTTATTTGCAATCCATACTATATGACGCTATTCAAAAAGGTCAAATTGAATCAAATTCAAAGTCAGCCAACGGTGTAATTCTTGATCCTCATACAGGAGAAGTGCTTGCGATGGCAGGGAGCCCATCTTATGACCCCAATGATTATAAAGCATATAACATTGAAAATTTTAAAAATAATACAATATCCGAACAGTATGAACCAGGCTCTACGATTAAGGTATTATCAATTATAGATGCTTTGTCTTTAGAAAACTATAGTTTAATCAATTTTGACTGCGAAAATGGAAAATATACAATTCCTGGCACCAGTATAAATATCCATGACCATGAGCCATATGAGATGTTGTCATTAGATGAAGTTTTAATCTATTCAAGCAACATAGGAATATCTAAGATATCTCAATTATTAGGTGAAGAAACAGTTTACAACTCTTTAAAGAGGAATGGCTTGGGAAGCAAGACAGGTATTGATTTGCCTGCAGAGGAAAAGGGTATAATGAGAAATATAAAAGACTGGTCAAGAATTTCTCATTCAATGGTTTCAATGGGGCAAGAAATATCGCTAACAAATATGCAGTTAGCAATGATTTACGCTTCAATTGCAAATAATGGATATTTGCTGAAACCAATCTTAATAAAAAACATAGAAGGCTTTAATAGTAAAGAACTATCAAATCCAAAAGTTATAAGAAAAGTTATGACTGGTATTACTAGCAGAAAGATTATTGATATTTTAACAAGAGCTGTAAATGAAGGTACTGGTAGCAATGCAAGGATACCTGGGTATAGTATAGCAGGAAAAACAGGAACTGCAGAAAAGTTTATTGATGGGAATTACTCTGAAAGATATTTTGTTTCTTCTTTTGCGTCAATCTTTCCATCTGAGACACCTGAATATGTATGTATAGTATCAGTTGATTCTCCAGATTATTACAAACATTGGGGAAATATTACAGCAGCACCTATTGTTCAAGAAGTTTACAAAGGTATTATTGAAAATAATTTTTTATTAGCAGATGAAAGTTTTTAAATGAATATTAATAAAATTTTAGAAAATATTGAAAACTCTTACTCTGGAGATAATTTAGAGATCAAAAGTATCGCTTATGATTCAAGGAAAATTCTAAACGAATCATTGTTTGTTGCGATTGAAGGACTAGAATTTGATGGACATGACTATATTCTTGATGCTGTAGATAAAGGAGCTTTAGCTATTATAGCTAGTAAGTCAGGGATAAATGACATCCTCATTCCTATAATTCAAGTTAAGGATACAAGAAAAGCACTATCACAATTAGCTGCAAACTTCTATGATCAGCCCTCAAAGAAGATTAATACGATTGGTGTCACAGGGACTAATGGAAAAACAACAACTTGTTATATAATTAATAGTATCTTCAACTCAAATGGACTTAATTCTGGAAGTATAGGCACTCTTGGCTTCATGTCATCATCAAATATAATAAATACAGGATATACTACCCCAGAATCATTAGAATTACATGGATTCCTGGATAATTTAGTAAAGTGCGGGATAGATAATGTTGTAATGGAAGCCTCTTCTCATGCTTTAGCCCAACATAGATTAGATGATGTAGAGATTAATACAGCGGTTTATACTAATTTATCTCAAGACCATTTAGACTTCCATCATGATATGGAATCTTATTTTTCAGAAAAACTAAAATTATTTAGTTCTTTAAAATCGAGTTCGTCAGCTGTAATAAATATTGATGATAAATATTCAACTAAGATTATAGATAATACATCTGCAGGAATCTATACATATGGATTTAATACATCCGCAGATATATACCCAGTTAATGTTAGTTATAGCTATAATAGTATAGATGCTACTTTATCTATTTTTAATAATAGATATAGGGTGAAGTCACATCTATCAGGAAAGCATAATCTTTATAATATAATGGCTGGAATCCATGTTGCTTTAATAAACAAATTACCTATAGATGATGTAATTAAATCAATTTGTGAAATTGAGTTTATTCCTGGAAGGATGGAGTATATAGGTAACTCTCAGTATAAAATATACGTTGACTATGCGCATACCCCAGATGCTTTTGAGAACATACTTTCAATGATAAGAGAAATAAAACACAATGGTGATAAGATAATAACTTTATTTGGATGTGGTGGCAATAGAGATCAAACTAAACGACCTATAATGTCTAGGATTGCAGAAAAATATTCAGATTTACTTATAATAACCTCTGATAACCCTAGGGATGAACCTTTGGATGACATAATAAATCATATGGTTTCTGGGTTGCAATTACAAAACCATCAGATTATTCAAGATAGGAAGGAAGCAATTATTCATGCGATTAGCATAATGGATGATAATACAATTTTGTTAATATTGGGAAAAGGTAGAGAAGATTATCAAGTTATAAATGGAGTAAAAAACTTACACAGTGATACAGATATTGTTCAAGGTGCTATAAATGCGAATTAATATTGGAGATAAAATAAAGTTTAGTAAAACTATTAAGCAGTTATTTGGTTTAAATCTTTCACCAAATAAATTTAATGGGGTCTCTATAGATTCAAGAAATATTTTAGATGGGGATGTATTTGTTGCAATGAAAGGAAACTCTATAGATTCTCATGATTTTATCGATTCAAAGTTGACATCTCAAGCCTCTCTTGTAATAAATGAAAAAAAAAGCAGATAAAAATTTCTTAATGGTTAAATCTTCAAAAAACACTATAGGTAAAATAGCTAAAACATATAGAGAAAAGATGAATTGCAAAGTGGTTGGTATTACTGGATCTAATGGAAAGACAACTACTAAAGAGATTTTATTTCATGTTT
>CAZKFO010000016.1:0-16072 GCA_964552145.1 uncultured bacterium
AACATCTTGGACATTGATTTGTCCATCTAAATTAATATCTCCTAAGATATAGCTATAGCTACAATCATCACCGCCCCAGCCATCATTACATTCACATTCACAACCATCTGAATTATCAATATCTACAGTAATACCATTGCTATTACAGTCTGATTCATTGCATTCCTCTAAAACACAATCATTTTCTAAGTCATAATATCCAGAAGAACAATCATCACAACCATCCTCATCAATATCAGAACAAATAAATTCATTATAATCATTTGAATCATGTACATCAACCACACCATCATTATCATCATCAAAGTCACAGGTGTCACCCATATTATCTTCATCATAATCTGATTGATTCTCATTAAATTCATCAGGACAATTATCTATAAGGTCAATCCAACCATCATTATCATCATCTATATCACCTTCATTACATAATCCATCACCATCAAAATCAAATCCATCATTTCCAGCATCATTTATTCCAGAAGAGCAGTCATCACAAGCATCCTCATCAATGTCACCACATATAAATTCATTATGATCATTAGGGTCATATAAATCAATCACTCCATCATTATCATCATCAAAATCACATACATCGCCCATATTGTCTTCATCATAATCTGATTGATATTCATTAAATTCATCAGGGCAATTGTCTTGACTATCTATCACACCATCTCCATCAGTATCAGGAGGTATCATAGGATAAACAAACTCATAGAATTCAACACAGTTTTCTGTATTAATTGTACCACCTTGGATATAAATTTCTTCACCGATAGACAGCTGATAAAACGTTATGCCATTTCCACAATCATTATCACCTCCATTTCCAGTAGTATCTGAACCTATATTAAAATAATAATCACCTTCTTCTCTAATACAGAACTTACTTCCTTCATGGTTATTGCTGCCATACTCTCCCCATCCACCTGATTCTATTTCAACAAATTCACTGAATTGACTACCAGTATAATACAAATGCCAATGACTAACATAAGGGTCATCAAACTCAATTGATAATTCCCCAATTACACCATTTTCACAATAGTCACAACAGGAATCGCATGGCTGTCCTGCAGTTTCATCATAGTTAGTTGCCTCTTCATCCATACACCCAATTCTTGGTTGAACACCAATTACAGCTCCTTGATTAAGATTAAAATTTTGTAAATCAATAAACCAAAGCTCTTGAGGTGTTAAATCTCCTAAACTAAAATATCCATTTTGCTGACCGCCCCAACCCCAATTACAATGAAAGAACACATCATTAGAATTATTTTCTTCATAGCCATCAACATTCCAAGCATGGCAGCCTCCATCATCTAACCAAGAACCATCACCACAACCTCTATATATAACTGGACGCTGATTATCTAACTCTAAAATAAGCTGTTCCTCATACTCACTTTGAGTATCATATTCATCTAGTTCAATTATTTGTAAATCATTATTGTATGAAAAGAAATTTGGTAAAACATAAAGTGTGTTAGCTACGGAAGCCCCAGAACCTTCAGGTCCATAATTCATTACATAAGCCACACCTGTATGAAATAAAAACTCTTCAGTCTCTTGACTGGAATAAGTATTAGGCATTAAACTGAAATCATAATTCATATACTCAAAATCTACACTGAGTTCACCATAGTCATTATGAGTATAACTTCTACTAGCATTTCCAGATTCTGGAAATTCCCAATAATGCATCAATTGAGCTGCTGCTACAGCAACACAACCTGCAAATACATGACCTCCAGGTCCAGCGCTATCTTCAGGGCATTCTCTATTCCAAGAATAATCTTGATTCCATTCAGCTTCTATTAATGGAGATACATCTCTTGATGCATTATGCACATAATTACTTGAATAATAATTCCATTCTTCTAGTATTTCCGATGTAGGGGAATCAATATATTCAAAAATGATCTGCTGTTGTTGATAATAATGATTTAAAATCCATTGAATGTTTTCTGGAACATTTTCAACAACAAAATTCTTATTATAGCTATAAGCTAAAATTGGTTTCATTCTATTATCTGCACTAATTAGGATATATCCATGGGGATTAAAATTGACATAATAAAAGACCAATTGATTATCCTGTTCATAGCTATCAATCGTTCTAATATTAAAATCATTTAAAGATCTAGAATCTATAAAATTCTGAGCAACAGCTTTTGCCTGATTAATACTTATTAATTCAGCATGTAATACGGAATGAGCAATTAATATTATAAATACACAATAAATTTTTTTAAGCATAGATACCCCCTGGATATTGTAATATAAGAAATATTACAAAAATAATCTAATTAGCTGATTTTATGCTATTACGTCTATTGTAATTAAAAATAAATTAATCGATAAAAACACCTTTTGCTTCACTCAATATTCCATTTATATCTTCTATATAGTGAAGTTCACCATTAAGCCAGTAGCATGCACTTTCACCACTATCGTTATAATTTGGTCCTCTAGTCGCAACACCTACAACAATAATATCTTCATCCGCAACTCGAATATCATAGGCTACACCTGTTCCAAACTGAGTCATAGGTCCACCTTCTAAATCATATATAAGACCATTTTTCCAATATTGCGGAAAATCTCCACCCGTAGTCTCCTCTTCACCTACAAACTCATATCGATTCGTGTAACCTGCTAAATAAACATCTTCACCATCTATAGTAATACCGTGTGCATATGACCCATAAATATCCATATTTGAACCTCCTAGAGGAAGATCAGTTCTACTAGTATGACGCCAATAACAAGCCTTTGGAGGATATCCTGAAAAATTATCTAAATTAGTTGTGTATCCTGCATAATATCTCATATTACCCACTTCATCAAAAGTTATATCATAAACCTCCCCATCTTCTGCAGCTGGAAGGTCTGTTCTATTATTACCATTTTTCCAAAAGCAAGGAACATAGTAATGATGATTATTCATATAATATCCACCTACATAAATATCACCATTATTACGAACTCCAATTGCAAATGCTTGTGAATCTCTATTTGTAGTTAGGGTGATTTGTTCTCCATTCTTCCAATAGCAAGAGCCATTATCAAACCAGCCAGCAACATAAACATCATCGTCATCAACTGCAATTGCCTCTCCTTCCCCCCAGCCTCCTGGGAGATCAAATCGCTCTTGATTAATCCAATAACAGGCATTTTCACCACAAGTTCCTGATATATAAACATCACCATGAACAACTACAATATCTGTTGCTCTGTCACCACCGGGAAGTTCTATTCGAGATTCATTTAACCAATAGCAAGCACCGCCTCCATAACTACCAGCAATATATATATTACGACCAGGAATAATATTTCCACCTGTATTGGTGTCTTTACTGTTAAATAAATCACAACCAAACAACAGTAAGAATACAAATAATAGTTTATTCATTATAACTATTACTAATCTCTTAAAATTGCATTAACAAGCAACACAACATCTAAAATATTGACAACATTGTCACTATTTATATCTCCATTAGGAATATAATTATTATCTAAAACAAGATTAACCAATAGCACTACATCTAATATATCTATTCCTTCATCTTCGTTCAAATCTCCAAAAGTAGATTCAAGTTTATATATATATTCATTCCCACAAAATAATAATTCATTATTTTGATCAATCCCAAATGAAGTAATATTAATATCTGAACGTAAAAGATGCTCATTTAAATGATCCCCATCATCAGCATATTTCAATGCCCAAATATCACCAGTACACCAGTCCCCATAAATATACTTCCCTTCTAAGGAAAAGAGTGAATTCCCTCTATAAACATATCCTCCCGTTATAGAGCAAACTCCATTTACATACAATTCATATTCTAGCACGGGAGGCTCAAAACCAGTGGAGTCACAATTTGAACCTATTGGAAAACAATGATTTGCCTCCATCACATTCCAACCGTAGTTTAATCCGCTATAAATGATGTCAATTTCTTCATAGGCGTTTTGTCCAACATCTGCTCCCCATAATAAACCCGTTTCAATATCCCAACTAAATCTCCACATATTACGGAGTCCATAAGCATAAATTTCATCTCTTGCTGATAAAACTTCAGTAAATGGATTATCTTCAGGAATACTATAATTTAAATCACCTAATGTATTATCTATATCAATACGAATAAGAGAACCTAATAAAGTCGAAAGATTTTGGCCATGACCAAGAGGGTCTCCAGATGAGCCTCCATCTCCAAAAATAATATATAAGTAGTTATCTGCTCCAAAGCCCATCTGCCCACCATTATGATTAGTGTATGGCTGATTAACTTCTAAAATAATAACAGATGAATTAATATCAGCTTGATTGGGATTGTTATTACTAACACTATATCTTGCAATTACATTTCTTCTAGGATTATGTCTAGTATAATTAACATAAAAATAACCATTACTTGAATAGTTAGGATGAAATGCAAGCCCAAGCAATCCCTCTTCTGTATAGCCACCATCTTGATCTACAATAGATCTTATATCTAAGAAAGTTTCAGTAGTATTTACAGATGGATTATTGTTAAATACTTTAATCCGACCTTGTTGCTCTAATATAAAAATACGATCTGTTCCATCTCCTGAATGATGGATACCGACAGGGTCTACAAATGATAAATTAGGAAATGCATTTGTAACACTATATTCTGGCTTTAACCAACATAATAAGCAAATTACAGTTACTAACTTAATTGTATATTTCATAATAAAATATCTCCTAAAGTACTATTGATTTTAATTCAAAATTATATTAACGAGAGTTACAATGTCGAGTATATCTAACATTCCATCTTGATTTAAATCTCCATTAATATCATAATTATTCAAAAGCACTATATTTACTAACTGAATAACATCTAAAACATCAAGAGACTGATCACCATTTAAATCTCCAAGTAATCCAGTTTCTACATCAAAATAATCTAGTGGATATTTAATCGCCCGTACTGTACCTATAATACCCTCGTAAAACCATTGAATTTGACCTGAAGAATCAATTTCAAAAACATCGTTTTGATTTGCAGAAGTAATAAGAGTATTTCCATTGGGAAGACGAAATGCTCCTGATTGAGAGCTTGAATATAAATTCCCTGGTTGATAGATCCAATCAAAGGAAGAAGGACCAAAATAGCCACTTTCATTTATTTGATATGAGCCATCATCATTCATAGGAGGAGTTAACTCTAAAACAGCAGAGCTTCCATCAGAATGATTGTTATTAAATAAAATAAACTTTCCTTCACCAGGATATCCATTAGAAATCCAGTTTACTCCATGCTGTGCAACTAAGATCTGGCTATTGCCCATATTATAATTTTGAGGGTTTCCCCATCTGTATAAAAAATCTCCACCTATTCCATAATTACCACCCAAATGAGAGGCAGATTCGGCTATTGTTGTAGAATGATCAATTACATAAAATTCATTCATGTGCCGTGATGAAATAACAATCTGATTAAAATTTGAATTATAAGATATGCAATTAAGATGATTCCAATCGGATATTCCAGGACTTCCATTTCCACCAGACCCATTACTTTGACAATTGATATTTAGAAGTTCTGGATGCTCACTCACTACTCCATGGTTTTCATAAAATGGATTCACATCTTGAATTAGATGATCCCAAAAGCGCCATTCCCATACTATATTTGCATCATCTTCTCCAACCGGTTCAATTTCAACAATCATATCCAAAGTCATAGATCCGTTTATATTCTGTCTTCCTGCAGCTATTGCTTCTTGCTGAGTTCTCGTTTCAGAGCAAATTGCAAGAATATTACCATTAGGTAATACTTCAATATCATGATGAGGAACACAAATATCACTGGGTAAGTTATAATCCCATATAATATCTCCTTCCCAATTCATTTTTTTAAATCTTCCACCAACTGGTTGACGAGCCCCTAATTCATCAGGTAATCGACAAGGGACATAAAGTATACTATCAGAAGTTAAATAAGCAATACTAGCTGGAGACGTGTCATGAGACCAAGAATTAATGATATTCTGATTATTATCAATAAGATGACTGAATTTTGGTTGATTACCACCCCCTTGACCACCAGTTATAAGAGTTAGCCCTTCAAAGGGCTCTGATAATAAACATGATAAAAGAATAATATGTATATAATATAGTCTCATAATAGTTTTCTATGACTTATTAATTATAATCTTATCTTTCTTATTCCACAAAGGATATTTTTCCATAATTTCAATAAATAAATCTGATGCACTGATTTCCTCTAGAAAATATTTTAATTTTTGATTATTATTCTCAAACCATTCATAATCAACATTGGCAAACTGTCTAATAAATGGAAAAACTGCAATATCTACAATCCCTAGGGTATTTCCTGATAAATATTTAGTGTGATTAAGCATTGATTCGTATCTAGATAAAGTATCACAACACTTCTCTCTGTAAAAATCCCTAGAATGCTTAGGGTGCCTATCATGGTATTTATACTTATCAAGCCATTTTTTAAACTCAGTATCATTATGATTGATTGTTTTCAGATTTTCATCATGATTCTCGTTCAACCATGTTTGTTTAGAATCATTTTTTAATGCCCATAGCATAATATCTAAACTTTCATCAATAATAGAGTTATCTAAAGTAATTAAAACTGGGACTGTTCCTTTTGAAGATACCTGATATAATTCAGTGGGCCGATCTCCCAATAATATTTCTCTAATTTCTAGTTTAACATTTGTATATGCGAGCGCCATCCTGGCACGAATTGCATATGGTCATCTTCTAAATGAATATAAAATAGGATATTCCATTAACTACCTTTTTTAATTTTATAAATTGATCCATTGTAGTCTATAATGTACAATTCTCCATTAGAATCTTCTCCAAAAGAAGATATATATATTGTTTTTTTATTATCTTCTAAATTAATGATATCTGTTATTTCAGATAAGTTATTCACCTCATTATCTTCATATTTAAACATCCAAATTCTACCAGTACAATAATCAGCAAATAAATAATAGCCCTGAATATCTGGGATATCATTACCTCTATAAACATAACCACCTGTTACAGAACATCCAAAAGCGTCTTCCTCACCCCAACCCAATAATACCTTAAATATATTAGCGTTATTAGGATAAAAATGTATTGGTTTGATATGATTGGACAATGGCGCAGATTCATTGTAAATATCTTCTCCCTCATAATGATTCCAGCCATAGTTTTCACCACCATTAGAAGCAGAACTCTGAAAATTTATCTCCTCCCAATTATGCTGACCTACATCACCTATATACATATCTCCAGTTTCTCTATCAAATGAAAAACGCCAAGGGTTCCTTAATCCATAAGCCCATATTTCTGGCATCATATCTTTTGAATCAATAAATGGGTTTGTTGATGGGATAGAATATCCTTTTTGGGTATCTACATCAATTCTAAGAATTGTCCCAAATAAGTTTTCTCTATTTTGAGCATTGTAATCCGGATCTCCAGCGCTTCCACCATCGCCAACAGCTATATATAAATAACCATCAAGGCCAAAAGTCATCATTCCTCCATTATGGTTAGAGTATGGCTGCTTTAAATTAATTAGAATTTCTTCTAGATTATTTTTTACATCAAAACGTGAAATTACTGTCTCCTTACTTTTATTTATATAGTTTAAATAAATCAAACTATCAGCATCAAATTTAGGAGAGATTGCTAATCCTAATAAGCCTCGTTCATCATATCCAGGAAATGGACTATGGACTCTATTTCTTATATCAAGGAATACTTTCTTTAAATTACCTTTATCAGTAATTGTCCAAATCATCCCTCTTTGCTCAAGTACATATAGTAAATCTGGATTAGAGTTATGACTCGTTAAATATAGAGGCTTCTTAAAATCAGTGGATATAGCTGAATATGTAATGCTCTGACTAGATAGAATAGAAATAAATAATATTATGAAATGAATTATTATCATAAGGGGGTATCTTTAAAATTGATACCCTCAATTATTTAAAACCAACTAAATAGTCTCTTAAAGAAACTTGTTTTTTCCTCTGTTTTAGTACCACAGCATGATTTTGAACATTGGGTATTAGTATTAGAAGTCATTGCTGAAAATTTATACTCCATATCACTACTAAGTTTTGAAAGTATTTCATTATCATTTGTTTCTTCATCATTATAGTCTACTGTAATTAGTCCCTTTTCAAAATCAACATTACATGAATTAATTCCTTTTAAAGATGAAGCTTTAGCCTGAACTTTGCTTGCGCAATTCATTTGACACATCATTCCTTCAACTTTAAAAGTACTTTCAATTGAAAATACCATTGAAACTAAAATTATAAAATTTATCTTTTTCATATTATACTTTCTCCTTTACAAAATCTCACAGAACTGATTGTAAGTTAATGGTTTACTAAAGTAATATCCTTGAAATTTTGTACATTTATTTTTTTCAAGCACATCAAATTCATCTTTTGTTTCTACTCCTTCAGCGACAATATTCATATTTAATTTTCCACCAATACCTATAATAGATTTAGTTATCTTAAGTTTATCTGAATCTTTATCAATCCCATTAACAAATGATCTATCAATTTTAATAGTATCAATTGGCAGCTCGCCTAAATAATTAAACGAAGAATATCCTGTTCCAAAATCATCAATTGATAGATGAACTCCTATTTCTTTTATTTTATTTAAGTTATCTATAGTTTTCTCTCTATCATTCATCATTATTCTTTCTGTAAGTTCAATTTCTAAATTTCTAGGATTTAGCTCAGACTCATTTAATCCCAACCTAATATATTTAACTATATTTTCATCGCTGAGTTCCTTTGAAGATAAATTAATAGAAGAAACAAAATTTTCATGCCCATTATCAACCCACTCCTTTGTCTGTTTACATACTTCTGTTAAAACATATTTACTAATATCCTGAATTTGATTTGATTTTTCAGCAATATAAATGAAATCATCTGGAGAAATTATCCCTTCTTCTGGATGGTCCCAGCGAACAAGAGCCTCACATCCATATATATTTTTAGATATATCATATTTAGGTTGATAATGAATTTGCCATTGACTATCAGAAATTGCTTTTCTTAATCCAACTTCTATGCCAAACTGCTTCATTAAACTCTCTTTTATTTCATGTTTATAAAATTTAAAACTATTCTTTCCATTATTTTTTACATAGTTCATTGCAATTTCAGAATTTCGAAGTAGTTGATTTAGATTGATACTATCATTGGGATATATACTAATTCCTATACTTGATTGAATGTTAAATTTCTGATTTTCTATATTTACAGTTTCTCTAATTTTTTCTGAGATTATTTTGATCGTTGATTTAATTTCCTTAGGATTTAAATTACAATCTAAAATGATATTAAACTTATCTCCACCCCAATAGCTAACAACTCCCTTATTATCAGTTAATTTTGATAGCCTTTTTGATAAAATTTCAATAATCTTATTACCAAAGTCGTATCCATAAGTATCAATAATAAGCATAAAATCATCTAGATCTACCAAAACAAATGCGACTGAAGTTTTAGACTCACTAGCTTTCTTCAAAATACTAGATGCGACATCAAAGAAAAATGATTTATTGGGTAGGCCAGTTAATTCATCATACTTCAAACTTTTTTCTATTTTATCAATAGTATTGAATTTTTCTATGGCCAAGGCAATTTGCTCTGATACAAAAGTCAAAATTTCTACGTCATTATTATTGAATATAACATTCTTATTATAACTTTGAATAACTAAGGCCCCTATACTTTCACTACCATGTAAAATCAAAGGAACCCCTAACCATGATTCAGGTGCAGTGCCTTGCTTAATATCTTTGTTTGATGATATAAGCTCTTCATATTCTTTTTTATTAATTAATAGCGACTTAGAAGTCTGAATGATAAGTGAAGTTAATCCTTCCCCCATATTTATAGACTCCATTGGTACACTATCTACTAAGTCAATGTAATATGGAAAAGATATAGTATTGCTTTCCTTGTGGTAAATTGAAATATAAAAATTATTACTATGAACCAAGTCAACTATAGATTCATGTATTATTTTATATAGCTGATTAATATCATCATAATCATGTACAGATTTAGATATCTTAAACATGCTGTCTTTTAGCTGACTTAAATACTTTATGTTTGAATCTCTTGACATTATAAATAAAAATTAGATTAAATTGATATTAAAAAAATATGACTAAGAATAGAAGTAATACCTTTTATCAAAATGTAACTGTTAAAATGGTTAGTATTATTTTTTAGGAAATTTTTCCCTGTAATCTGTTTTTTTCTTAGTAGCATTCCACGTAGTTCGTCTTTCTACTAAAGCAATCAATTTAGTGGCATACATTACAAACCCAATAATTTGCAAGTTAGAACTTCCAAGTTCTACTCCAGCTGCAAAAATTAAAATACATATTATAGTGTTCAATATTCCCCGAAATGTTTCAAGATATAATGCTCTCATTAATTAACCCCTTTGTTCTATTAAAAGTATATCATAAAATTATTACAAATTTTCTATATTTTGATATCAATTTATTACCTTATAAAATTTAAATGGAGCTAAAATGAACGGTTATTATAGATTCCCGACAATTAATAATTCAAAGATTGTATTTGTAGCAGATGATGACCTATGGATGGTTGAACTTGAAAATCCAAATGCAATTAGATTAACAACTAACTTAAGTGAAGTCACTACTCCTCTACTATCTCCAGATGGAAAATGGATCGCATATGTTGGTACAGAAGATGGAAATAGTGAAGTATATATTATGTCATCTGAAGGTGGTCCATCAACAAGACTAACATATGATGGTGCTTTTGTGAGTAAAATTGCAGCATGGGAAGGAAATGATATAATTTTCGCAACAGATCTATCCCAACCTTTTGGAAGAGTCTCCAATCTAGCTAAAGTAAATAAAAAAGGTGGACAAACAACAATTCTAAAGTATGGGATATCAAGTAATATTAGTTTTGGTGAAACTGACATTGCGCTAGGTAGAAATACTGCAGATCCAGCAAGATGGAAAAGATACAAAGGTGGAACGGCTGGAGAAATATGGATTAGCAAAGATAGTAAAATTGATTTTAAAAAACTTGTATCATTAAAAGGAAATATGGCATGTCCCATGTGGGTTGGTAGACGTATTTATTTTCTATCAGATCATGATAATATATCTAATATCTACTCTTGTCTAAAATCAGGAAAGTCACTTAAGCAACATACATTTCATAAAAACTATTATGCAAGGAATGCAACTACTGATGGTAAAAACATTGTTTATCATAGTGGTGCGGATATTTACTGTTTCAATGTGTCTACAAATGAAACAAATAAAGTTGAAATTAATTTTAAAACATCAATGATACAACGCAGTAGGAAATTTATAGCTCCTTATAACTATCTAGAGGATGTCTCTGTAAATAATGATGGTGAGATGATTTCATTTGTATCACGGGGAAAATCTTTTTGTATGGGGAATTGGAATGGTCCCATTCATCAACAAGGAAAAAATGATGGGGTAAGGTACCAAAAAACTAGATTTTTAAATGATAATAAAAAAGTTATTATGGTAAGTGATGAACAAGGAAATGAAAAACTTGAAATTCACTTTATAAAGGGTCGAAAAAAAACAAAGGTAATGGACTTAAATATTGGTCGTCCATATGATATGAAAGTCTCTCCAACTAAAGATGAAATTGCAATATCAAACCATCGCAATGAGTTATTAATAGTAGATTTAAAGAAAAACATCATACTTAAAGTAGATAAAAGTAAATCTGGAGTAATAGGCTCTAATTTTAATTGGTCTCCAGATGGAAAGTATATTGCATATTCATGTTCTTTTAATTCACGTCTTACTGGAATAAAAATATATGATATTAAAAATAAGAAAAAACATAAAATATCAAATCCAATATTAAATGACTTTAGTCCTGTATTTGATCCAACTGGAAAATATCTAGCCTTTATATCAAATAGAATTTTTAACCCAGTCTATGATAATATGCATTTTGATCTAGGATTCCCAAGGGGAGAAAAGCCATATATAATCACTCTAACAAAAGATACTGAATCACCATTTTATAAATCGTCTGCTAAACCAATTAAAGAAGTGAAAAAAGAGGAGGAGGATTCTAAGAAAAAATCTAAGGATAAAGAAATAACAATAGATTTTGATGGTATAGAAGATAGAATTATTGCTGTTCCTACTGAAGAAGGAATCTTTAATGGTATAGGATTCATTAACAATAAATTATTTTATAGCAATCATCCAGACCAAGGCTCTTTTGGAGATATCCCCTGGTATGATTTTAGCTCATCTGATAACTCTACTATTCTATTTTATGATTTTGATACAAACAAAGAAAAAGTATTTATGAGTGGAGTATCTTCATTTTCCACTTACCCAAAACTTGAAAGAATATTAATTAAAACAAAGGATGGGTTGCGATTGATGGATGCAAATACTATCCCATCTAAAGAAATTATAAGTAGCCCAAATTATGACTCATTATCAGGAAAGCTTGATTTTGACAGAGCTAGGATCTCTGTAGAGCCAATCCATGAATGGAAGCAAATGTTCTCTGAAGCTTGGAGGTTACAAAGAGATTTCTTCTGGGTTAAAAATATGTCTAAAATAAACTGGAAAAAAATACATGAAAGATATTACAAGCTTGTAGATAGAGTTAATACTCGTACTGAATTTTCAGATTTAGTATGGGAAATGCAAGGAGAGCTTGGAACATCTCACTGCTATGAATTTGGTGGAGATTATAAATCTAGAAGAAACTATCATATTGGATTATTGGGTGCAGATTTAGAGTATGATCAAGATATGAAAGCATATAAAATTAATAAATTAATAAAAGGTGATGTTTGGTCAGGGTACATAACATCTCCTCTACTTAGACCTGGTCTTAATGTAAAAGAAGGTATGTACATTAAGGAAATATCTAGTAATAAACTGATAAAATCAGTTTCTCCAAACAAATTTTTAATTAATCAGGTTAATAAAGATATTGAATTAAAAATATGTGATGAAGATGGTAAGAATGGTCGAGATATTACAGTTAAAACTATTCCAAGTGTAGACTCGTTAAGATATCGAGATTGGGTAGAGAAGAATAGAGATTATGTCCATAGAAAAACAAAAAACAAGGTTGGCTATGTCCATATACCTGATATGAGCCCATGGGGATACTCAGAATTTCATAGATACTGGCTATCTGAATTAGAATATGATTCTCTCATTATTGATGTTAGATTTAATGGAGGAGGTCATGTTTCTCAATTAATATTAGAGAAATTAGCAAGAAAACGAATTGGATATGATATTACTAGATGGATGGGTACAGATTCATATCCAGAAAACTCTGTAGCAGGACCTATAATTGCAATAACAAATGAATATGCTGGTTCTGATGGTGATATTTTTAGTCATTCTTTTAAATTGATGAATCTTGGGAAGCTTATAGGTAAAAGAACTTGGGGTGGTGTAATAGGAATATGGCCTAGAAATTTACTGGTAGATGGAACTATTACTACACAGCCAGAATTCTCATTCTGGTTTAAGGATGTTGGATGGAAAGTCGAAAATTATGGTACTGATGTTGATATTGAGGTAGATATTACCCCAAAAGATTATGCAAAAGGAATAGACTCTCAACTTAATCGTGGAATAAAAGAAATCTTAAATGAACTGAAAAGAAATCCAGTTAAAAAGCCAGAATTTGATGAAAAACCAAATTTAAATCTAGAGATTAAGTGATATATCTAATTAAGAATCAGATTAACAAGATTTAATATGTCTAATATATTAACTTCTTGATCAGCATTTAAATCTGCTGATAAAAACTGACACTCATCATACTCTAGGAGTCCTAATGCTAAATTAACTGTAATTGTTATATCTAGAATATTAAGTTGAGCATCCTGATTTAAATCACCTGCAGACCATTCAGAGCAAGCCCCTTCTAATACATTTAAACTAATTGGAATGGTAATAAGGGAGTTTTCATAATCATTTGTTTCAATAGTAAGGTCATATAAATATAGTCCATCTGATAATCCGTCCGTATTAATATTAAGAAGTATTTCAGATGCATCTCCAGGAGATACAACTCCATATAACGGAGTCACCTCTAACCATGATGGCATTTTATATATCAGAATAGAAAACTGATCTTGCACTAAAGAAAAATTATAATTGACTAAAGTAGCCTCTTGCGCATTTGAATTTTGTATTCCAATGGTTGCAGAATTCGTAAGTCCCTGCATACTTCTATAATTAATCTTGATTTCACCTGAAGCATATAATACTATTTGAAAATCATATATACTTCCTTCAAAATTTGTAGGCCAATGCTGAACATTATCAAACCAAACTACTAGCCTTGCAGAATTTGAATTATAATATACATTCCCTTCTCCTGTGCTACTGCTATTTATAGGATTTAAATCATCCCAAAATCCAAAAATTGCAGGAGCAGGAGCGTCTGAGTTAGGGATTGTTGTATTATCCCATGCTATATTATCATCTCCAAATCCAATCCATCCATTTGGATTAACAATTAATGAAGAATAGCTAGAATTATAAAAAGGGAAATCAAAATCTAGTGTAATAATTTCATCTGATGCATAATCATTATGAGTGAATGTCATTTGCGTAGATTCAGCTGATATATCAATCCACTCATAGCTTAACTGACTATTTTCTGAAGTCTTCCATGCATACCCTTCAGAGTCAATATTAAACTCTAAGTCTGTTTCACCAATATTTGCTATAACAAATGCTTCCTGAACATTACCTGAACTAGAAGCTTCAATATTTATAGATTCAATGTCAACAAAGGCTTCTGGATTATATAATAAATTAAATAAAGAATTATATGCATTGACTCTACCATACCCTGTTTGAGTATCATAACCAATAGCTCCGATATCATCAGAACTTTGCTGCATTAATAGACGTATATCATACGCTGATATATTATTAGATTCTGATCTTATTAAACCTGCAATCCCTGCTGCATGTGGACACGCAGAAGAGGTTCCATTGAATGTACTTGTGTAACCACCACTCATTGTAGTTGTATGAATCCTAACACCTGGAGCTAAAAAATCTAGGCCATTACCATAATTACTACCCCAAAAATTCTCACCATCACACGAACTTATATTCTTTCTCTCATTACATGGAGATAAGGCTCCAACTGAAATACAATTGGAGTATCCTGATGGATAACTAAGTGAACCAGTATTATCATTCCCACTAGCTGCAAAAACAACAGTGCCCTCTTCCGTTGCAAAATTTATTGCACTATCTGTATAGCTGACATATCCTCCACCTCCCAAACTCATACTTATAACATCAGCATTATTATTTGCAGCCCATTCTATACCATTAGAAATACCCGTGTCATCTCCATAACCAAAACTATCTAAAACCTTAACTGGCATAATTTTACAATCCCAACAAACTCCAGCAATTCCTGATAAATTATTACCTTCCGCAGCTGAAATCCCAGCACACGAAGTTCCATGCCCTTGATCATCAGTAGCATCATAGTTATTATTAATAAAATTATATCCCTGGACCATTCTCCCGCTAAATTCTGAATGATTTGAAACACCAGTATCTAAAATTGCAATAATAGATTCTTCACTTCCAGTAGATATATCCCATGCATCATTTGTATCTGTATCACAATCTAAAGTTCCTACATATGAATTATTATAACTTACTGCTTGACCTGTATTTTGATGAGCCCACTGTTCAGAATAATACTGATCATTTGGTTCAATATTTATACTTTTAATATAACTTGGTTCTACTAATTCAATAATTTCAATCTTTTCTAACTCTTTTTGTATCATATTAAAATCAATATTATTATTAAAATCGATTCTATAATATTGATGAAGTCCAAATTGATAGTGTGAATAAGAAAAGTTCTTATAATTCATGAATAAAGGAGAAAAATTAGATATCCCTAATTCACTAAATAGATTGTATTTTTCTAATGT
>CAZKFO010000016.1:16082-23553 GCA_964552145.1 uncultured bacterium
AGGGTTTTCAATTCCTAAAAGAGGCGCTATATCTTTCTTAATCTTAACTACAACAACTTTGGAATTAATCTTAGAGCTATTGTATTCAATCCATTCATATCCAAATATATTACTGACAATGAATAACAATATTATCATCTTATTTCTCATATCTATTCTCTCCAGGTTTATATCTACTTTCAAGATTTTTAATAATATCATTTTTCTCAAACCATACTTCTTTTAATTGGCGATTTGCAAAAAGTAATGATTGATCAGAAAAATGTGGGGATTTTTATCTGCCTGTAGCTGAACAATATAGATGTACACTATTAGATGAAACATTGTCTTTATTATCCCATGTAATAAATAGGACATAAGAGTCTCCTGCAAACGCTTCTAACTCTCCATTGCTTTTTAATTTCCCATATATAGAGTGCATTATATCTGGGCCACCACCTAAACTTAAATTTAAATTTCCGCGAATCATTCTATTTACATCTCCCCAAGCAACATCAATTTCACCATATTTATCTTTCAAAAATTGTGCTGCATCAATAAAATGGTCAACTAATTCAGATTCACTTATCTTTTCATAATAATCCTTTAAATATGGCTTGGTTGATAGTATTGCTAAAGCAGCTCCTTCATTATCAGGATCTGTATTTAAATCCCAATCTTTTAATACCTTAAGAGCCTCCTCAATTATTGGGTTTTTAGTAGAAAAATTGGCTTCTAATATGTCATCTCTATATTGAGCAATCGCAGACTTATCAGAGTATTTCATATCATATTTATACTCAAATATATCACCTTTTGAAATCTTTGAATCATTACCGAACATTTCAAGCGCTCTAAAAGCACGATTAGTCATGTGATCTTCAATTCCCAATTCTTTTGGGAAAGAACTTACAATAGGATTATCATCTCCATCTGTAGTTTTAAATGGAGTGCTATTACAGTTTTGCAAGAATCCTGATTTAGGATTTAAAATCTTTGGTAAAACTTTATATCCTTCAAAACTTGTCCATAATGATTCTGAAGTATCACCAGGAAGATAATCTTTCCAGTTAAATTTAGGATCTCTTTTAGGGAAAGACGCATTATAGAGATAAAAAATATTTCCTTCTTTATCAGCATACATGCAATTTAAAGAAGGAAGATATCCTAATTGCACTGCTCCTTCCCATTCAGAAAAAGTTGAAGCTTTATTCATCCTAAACCACTGCTCAATCTGTCTAATCTCATCCATTCCAGAATATCTTATTGCATATGTTCCATGCTTAAGCTCTAAAACTGGACCATGGATAGACCACTTTATTTCTTTATTAACACCTATATTGAATAATTTTAAAATTTTAACATTGATTTCTGAATCAAACACCTCAAAATCTTTCCATGTATTATCGAATAAATATTGAGAATTATTCTCTGGGTTTATAGTTAACTCATATACATCAATTAAATCTGGAGTATTAATAGTATGGGCCCAACCTAAATTTTCATTATGCCCAACAAAAACTAAAGGTGATCCAGGTAATGTCCCTCCAACCATATTCCATCCTTCTTCACTATGTAAGTGAACCTCATACCACGCAATAGGACCATCCCATGGTTGATGTGCATTTACTAAAAGGAATGTATCTTTATTATCGCTCCTATTTGGAGAAACAGCAAATGAATTTGATCCAAGAGGTGCAGCTTCTCTCCATATTGTTTGAGGTAATTCTGGAACCTGCTTATTATTTTTAGAATTATATAGAAAATCGAAATAAAAATCTAACCCAAATAAAAATTGGGTTCTAAAAACAAAACCAGATACAATGTCATGCTTAGTAATAGGGAATAATCCTTTTATAGATTCAGATGGATTTAGAAATGCGTAATAATTAAGTCCATCCACATAAGATTCAATAATATTTTTAACATCATCACTAATTAAACCTTCATAATCCTGTTCTACTTGCTCTCTAACTCGTAATAGATTTGTCATATAATCAATAGGAGCCATCTTTTTACCATATACTGATGCTAACTTCCCTCTTGTTTGAAGAATTACATCTTGAATTGTCTTAAAGTCATCTTCGGAATGTGCATATGCAAAACCAAACGCAACATCTGAATCAGTTATACCATAGATATGTGGAACACCCCAAGTATCTCTTAAAATCTCAACATTATATCTATCTCCCAAATCTGAATAAATACTTGGATTCATTCCTAGGACGACATTTAGCAGTAATATGAATAGTTTATATCTCATCTAAATCAATTTTTGTGAATGTAACATAGGTATTTTTGTAATTAGAAAAAATATAATATTATTAACAGATTGTAACCTAAAATAATTATTATTTTATATATCTATTTTTAAGAATAATAAAAATTCCATATATACAAAGAGTACCACCTATAGCTGTTTCTAAGCTAACTACTTCATTAAATAAAAAGATAGCTATAATTGATGCTATAACAGGCTCACCAAGAGGGACTGTCCCAACTATTGTTGGAGTCGTATATTTTAAACAATATATAAATATATTATGACCTAGAATCGTTGGAACCAGTGCAAGAAAAATAAATCCCAAGATCTCTATTTTTTGATTCACAACAAAAGTATCAGTATATAAACTTCCAATTATTAATATCGTTAATGCTGCTATCCCATATAGCATTCTTGTATACTCTAATGTCCCTGCCGTATCTCTAACTTTTTCTGTGATAAGTAATGATATTGCAATAGATAAAGAACATAAGATTGCATAAATGTTTCCAAGCGTATATTTTGAAGACATATCAAAGTCATTAATTAAAACTAAAATAATTCCTACTAGTGCTATAATTAATCCTAAATAAATTATTTTTCTGTAATTTCTTTTGAAAAAAATCAACTCGATAATTAGTGTAAAAAAGGGAGCTAAAGTTCCTAAAAATGTAGCATTAGCAATCGTTGTAATCTTAACCGCTTGAAAAAAAATAAGGAAATGAACCCCTAAAAATATTCCAGATAGAATCGTTCTAATCTGATTTGCAGAAGATAATTTTTGATAATTATTATAATATACTAGAGAATATGCCCATAAAAAGAAAGAAGATAGAAACATCCTCCAAAAAGCTATGACAGTTGCAGAAGACTCTAATGCTCTTGCTACAATAGGAGATAAACTAATCGATAGCACTCCAAGAAACAATAAAGGAATAATTCTAGACTGATTCATACATAATATTAATCTAAAATAATACTAACCAACAAAATAACATCTTGAACATTAATTTGGTTATCACTATTTATATCAGATGTCCAAAATTGATTATCAGTTGGCTCTGAATATCCAAGAATAATATTTACTAATAAGACAACATCTAAAACATCTATAGAGGTATCATTATTTATATCTCCCAAGCCTGCTGCCCCATATCCTATGTCACATATCCAATCTGAAGCACCACAATCATTTATACTCTCAATGCAGTATTCATGCTCAAACTCATAATCAATAAAATAATCTGAATACTCAGGTGATAAGTTTGCATCTGTAATCCCAAGCCATATTCCATCTCTATAAACTTTATATAAATCAGCATTATCAGATGGTGTCCATGTTATATAAACATAATCTGAGAAGACCCCATCAGAGGCATTAACATTATTAACAGGGCTTACTCCCTTTCGAGAACCAATATCACATGAGATATTAGATTCTCCGCATTCATTTACTGAACTTAAACAATATTCATGAGCTATATTTAAAGAAGCACTATAATCCATAAAATTAAAAGTACTATTATTAACCTCTGTTATAAATTCTCCATCGCGATAAATTCTATATTCTGAAACATTATTAGCATTATCTGGTGCTAACCAATTAATATCAACATAATCACAGTAATCTTCATCTGAAGATATAACATTTGTAGGATTGTCAGGATATAGACATATATAGAAAAATTCAAGGGTGATTTGGTCAACCACATAATTATCTTCTGAGCCTATAGTTGGAATAAGCATGCCCAAACTAAATATATCTGGTACAATAAAGGTGTTATCTGTATAATCAATGCTTAGCTGGTAATTTTGAGCCCAATTTTCATTATCATCTTTCATTCCCATATAAGTTTCTGAAGATAGTGGTAATAAATCACACTGAGCTCCTCTTACAGTCACTCTAATTTCATCTATATATGAATATTCTGGAGGAGTAAAACCCCACCATGCTTCTCCATAGTAATCAAAAGGATTATACCAAGAATACCATCCTAGTTTTACGCAATCTGATGCACCATCAACGCAATCACAAGTATACGATATCGCATCATCTTCTGTATAGGTTCCCATAGTCTGATTACCCTGCAATGTACTAGACCAATACTGTCGAGTTGGGGATGGTAATTGATAATCTCTTTCTAAAACTCTGTAATTATTAGGAGAAAGAATACCTTGAAGATTGTAAAAAATATCGATTGGAAGAATTCGATGATATGACCCTAAACCAATATTTAAATCTAATTGAGGAATAGTATTCTGAACAATTGTCAATAAGCTATCTGTTGTTAAATCTAATTGAACAAGAATTAGCTCATTATAATTAATATCTTTATCAATCAATGCTTCAATTGAACCAGCTTGTTTAAATGGTCTATTAATTTCTTGCTCTTGCCCAATTGATAAAGCCAATGATACAATAGCTATAAACAACACAACGCAGTGTTTTATTTTTTTATCCATAAATAAATATAATTAATTGGTAGAAACTTTTATCACAAATTCTTTTTCAAGATTTGCAATTAAAGATATATCAATAGATGTACTATCAGTAATATTAATAGTCTCATCACTACTTATCAACTCTACGATTAAATTATCAGGGATATCCTGATATGTAAAATTTAATTGTCCATCCCCTGTTGTATTAGCCTCAACAATAATATTCCATTCCTTGGAATTACATATCTCATTTGATTTGTAATCTGCTGTGAATTTTAACCATTCCTCCCCTCCTAAAGTGTAGTCCCATTCAGAATGAGGAAAATATAAAACAACATTATTTCCTGGGGGTTTTGGTGGCTCAGGAATATCATATAAAGGGTCAAATCCATCTGAAGCTTCACTATTAACACCTAAATAATTCAGCGAATCAGATACTAAGGGAAGTAAATTCCAAGGAGACATAAATACTTTAATCTGGATATTCCAATCAGTTACTATAGATAAAGTAGAATCTCCATTTGGAGCTCCAGCGCAATCAGTAGGTTCTTGACACCCAAAAAAAACTAGAAATATGAATAGGATATAAACCATTTCTTA
The DNA here is from genome assembly GCA_964552145.1 of uncultured bacterium. Taxonomy (GTDB): domain Bacteria; phylum Fidelibacterota; class Marinisomatia; order SCGC-AAA003-L08; family D37C17; genus TMED161. The sequence goes on from CAZKFO010000016.1 coordinate 21,367, forward strand.
ATCTTTTCTATAAATAGTACTTCCAATTTGGAAAGTTGAATTTGAGATTATATTTAAAATATTTATAGAATTATCATCATTATATAATAATTTAATTTCATTATTCCCGATATCACTCCAAGAGCCATATCTTGATATTCCACCAAACATTATGGTCGAATAATTAAATGTTCCCTCAGAGTGAAATTTAAATGCTGCAGTAGGATTTTGGCAGTTAGGATAACACCAATCGTAGTCTACTATTATAGATTTAGCAGAGTTTTTTTCGATATATTCTACTTGCTCTTTCTTAGGTGATTCTTCACATCCAATAAATAGTAATAATATGAGTAGAAGGTTAGTCATCATCATATCCACACATCATTTTCTGCAGTTAGCTCCCCAATAATATCACCGGTGTTTACCACTCCTTTAGGTTCAACAATTAGTATTTCACATTCATTCTTTGCAAAGGGTTTATGCTGAGCACCTTTAGGTACAACAAACATTTCTCCTTGATTTAACTCTACTATATCATCCTTAAATTCAATATTCATTTTCCCTGAAATAACAATAAAAACTTCATCTGTATCTTTATGACTATGCCAAACAAAGTCATCTTTGATTTTAACGAGCTTAAAATGATAATCATTCATTTCTGCTATTATTTTAGGAGACCAATAATCAGAAAATATTGATAGTTTTTCTTTTAAATTAATTTTATTTTTTTTCATCTCTTTCCTAAGATATAGATTTATATATCAGAACATGTAAAAAGTAATAACAACAATTAAATTATATACGTAAAATTATACATAGATATAAAATATATTTTTCTTACTATAAATTAAATAACATTTAACAAATATTCTATGAACTCTAAAGAAATATCTACATCATATGACCCTTCCCAAGTAGAGGCTAAATGGTATGAAGCCTGGGAAAAGCATAGTTGTTTTGCTCCTACTGGTGATGAACAATCATTTACAATAATGATACCACCTCCAAATGTTACTGGAATACTCCATATTGGTCATATTCTCAATAATACAATCCAAGATGTCCTTATTCGAAGAGCACGAATGCAAGGAAAAAGAACTTTATGGCTACCCGGAACAGATCATGCATCAATCGCAACAGAAGCAAAAGTAACAAATATGCTTAAAGAAAAAGGCGTTGATAAAAAAGAAATTGGTAGAGATAAGTTTCTTGATCATGCATGGCAGTGGAAAGAAAAATATGGGAATACTATTCTATCTCAGTTAAAGCGTCTTGGAGCATCGTGCGATTGGTCTAAAACTGTGTTTACCATGGATGAAAATTATAGTGAAGCTGTTACTAAAGTTTTTGTAGATCTATATAACGATGGAATGATATATAGAGGTGAACGTATAATTAACTGGGACCCTAAAGGATTAACAGCATTGTCTGATGAGGAAGTGATTCACAAGGAAGTTAATGGCCATTTATGGCACTTTAAATATCCAATAAAAAATTCAAATGAATTCATTGTTGTTGCTACAACTAGGCCTGAGACAATGCTTGGTGATACAGGAATTGCTGTAAACCCCAAAGATAAAAGGTATAAAAACTTGATTGGACAAAAAGTCATTCTTCCAATCGCAAATAGAGAAATTCCAATATTTTCTGATTCTTATGTTGATATGGAATTTGGGACTGGAGCAGTAAAAGTAACTCCTGCACATGACCCTAATGATTTCGATATGGGACAAAGAAATGATTTAGAGATAATTAATATTATGAATCAAGATGCATCTCTTAATAATAATGTCCCCGAGTCATTTAGAGGACTTACTAGCAAAAAAGCAAGACAGCTAGTTATTGAGCAAATGGAATCTGAAGGTTTCCTTGAAAAAGTTGAAGACTATGTTCATAAAGTTGGTCACTCAGAAAGAACAGATGCAGTAGTTGAGCCATACATATCGAAACAATGGTTTCTAGATATGGAAAAATTAGTGGGTCCAGCAATTGATTGTGTGAAAAATAAAGAAGTTCGATTTCATCCTGAAAGATGGACAAAAACATATGACTATTGGCTTGAAAATATAAAAGATTGGTGTATTTCAAGGCAATTATGGTGGGGACACCGTATCCCAGTATGGTATAAAAATGATGAAATATATTGTGGAATAGAGCCCCCTAAAGAAGAGGGATGGACTCAGGATAAAGATGTCCTTGATACATGGT
>CAZKFO010000017.1:0-22681 GCA_964552145.1 uncultured bacterium
GGGGTTTTATCATAGAATAAATCTATATTAATTGTGCCTTTAGTTGTATCGATTATCGCTTTTATTTTTTTATCTCCTATAAATTTATCCAACTATATCTTCACCACCATCAGCTCTAATAACATTACCTGTCATCCAGGTGCTATCACTTAAGCCAATCAAGGCTGTAACCTCTGCAATGTCCTCAGGTGTGGTTAGTCGATTGTGTGGATTTATATCTAACATCTTTTCAATCATTAAATCATTGCCAGGAATTTTTCTTAAGGCGGGTGTATCTGTAACGCCGGCCTGTATAGCATTCACCGCGACTCCATCAGCTGCTAATTCAACCGCGAGTTGCCTACATGCTGATTCAAGCGCTGATTTAGCCATTGATACCGCTCCATAGCTCAGCCACTGCTTTCTTGCTCCTGAGCTTGTCATTGCAATCACCTGACTTCCTTGTAAAAATAAATTATTTTTAGATAAAGATTGACTCCAATACACTAAGCTATTTGACATGACATCTAGAGTCATATCAATATGCTTCTTATTAATCTGATTGCTGCTATCATCAGATATAAATGGCTTCATCGCTCCAAAAGCAAGCGAATGAATAAATGTTTTAATTTTAACTTCTTTAAATTCTTCACTTGATAGTAGCTCATTCATTGCATCGTAATTACAAGCATTCATCTTGATGAGTTTTGCCTCAACACCATTAGACTCAATATCATGAATTAATGAATCAATTTGGTCTTTAGGTTTACGCATATAAAGACCAATAATATTTAGGCCTTTTGCAGATAGTTCACGCGCACACGCAGCACCGATTCCGCTAGAAACACCTAATATTAATGCATATTGTCGCATATTATATTCTTCCTTATTATATATACTATTAATTTATGGTATGAACTTAATAAAAAGAAGGGCAATATGGGATTATCAGTAGGAATTGTAGGGCTGCCTAATGTGGGTAAGTCAACAATATTTAATGCACTCACGAATGCATCGGTTGCATCTGAGAACTATGCGTTTTGTACAATTGAACCAAATCATGGTATCGTTAATGTTCTAGATCAAAGAATTAAAACGATTAACAGCTATATTGAAACCGAGAAAATAATATATAATACAATTGAGTTTGTTGATATTGCGGGCTTAGTTCAAGGTGCAAGTAAGGGTGAAGGGTTGGGAAATAAATTTTTATCTCATATTCGAGATGTAAGTGCAATCATACATGTCTTAAGATGCTTTGAAAATGAAAATATAACGCATGTTGATGGCGCAGTAAATCCAATACGAGATATTGAAACTATTAATACTGAGTTGATACTAAAGGATATTGAAACAGTTGAAAAGAGAATTCAAAGTGTATCAAAGCTCGCTAAAGGCGGGGATAAAAATGCCAAGAAAGAACTAGCTCTGATGGAATCAATCCTAGAAGCTCTTAATAATGGAAAAATGATATACCAGATGAATCTTGATGAAGATCAGATGAAAGAAATTAAATCATTTTCTCTTCTAACCTCTAAATCAATGATCTTTGTTGCTAATATATCTGAGGAGGATTTATTAAATACAGATAATAATGAGCATGTTAAATCACTTGATAAGTATTGCCGTAATAACAAGCAGTCTCTAATCATACTATCTGGCGCCATAGAGATGGAAATATCATCAATGCCAGATGATGAGCAAGAAGAATTTCTTGAAACATATAATCTGAAAGAATCCAGTCTTAATAAAATGATTTCAGAAGCATATAAAACCTTAAACTTAGAAACATTCTTTACTGCAGGTCCTAAAGAAATCCGTGCATGGCCAATCACCAAAGGAGCAACAGCTCCTGAAGCTGCTGGAGTCATACATACAGACTTTCAACGTGGATTTATACGAGCTGAAACATATAATATTAATGATCTCGTTCAATTTGAAAATGAACAAGAGATTAAGAATGCGGGAAAGCTAAGGCAAGAAGGTAAAGACTATATCGTTAATGATGGTGATATTATATTCTTTAAATTTAATATCTAGAGATGAGTGTTAATAAAATCTAGTATTTTTCTCTGTATTATATCTTTCTCCACATCACAATCAAAAATATTATGATGCGATTCGGTAACAATTAAAGAATCTAATAAATCATTGTTAATATATTGCTTCTCAATGTCATAATTATCAAGCAGTGAAGTCTCATCTGATTTAGAATGAATAAGCAAGGTTGGACAATTAATCTTAGATAGAATATGCTTATTTACATGATTGGAAAGCTTTCGAACTTCATTTAATGCAATAAGGGGCCATTTATTATAGCCATAGTAAATCTTTTGGCTAGGATTAAACTCATACTTTTTAGGCCTAACCTTTAGAATGCGACATAAAATAGGATTTAAAAATTTTATTTTAAATGGCTTGTTAAATGATAAAACAGGAGCTGCAGAGATTAATCCATTAATAGGAAAAATAGTTGATAGGTGCATCGCCAATAGTGCGCCCATACTAATTCCACAAACAAAAATCTGGTCACATCGAGCAGATAAATCTGCAAGTCTCTGCTCTGTGAATTCTATCCAATCAGTATATCTCATTGTATTACACTCATCGAGTGTCGTTCCATGACCAGGTAAATTATCTAATCTTACAAAAAAACCTTGATTAGATAAAAATGTCATTAATTTTTTCATCTCGTAAGTTGTATTTGTAAATCCATGTATAAGAAGGATACCAGTTTTAGCATTGCTATTACAATCATAACTATCGGGGTCAAAAAATTTAGTTTGATCTAGTAGATTCTTCATGTTTAATACTCTTAATCATTTTTATTGCCTGTATATCATTTAAATCAATTACATGATTTCTCATATGTTTATACAACGCGACTTTTATCCTATCAATTGTATCCGATGATATCGGACTGGCTAAATTTAAATCATGGCATTGATTAAGCATATCAATACTTTGCTTAGTCTCACTATCATCAATATGAAAGGTGTCTAATATATGAAATCCAAGATGATTCACAAGATGAATTAAAAAATGGATAAAAATAATATCGAGTTTACCTATTTTCTGATCTATACAGTCTAGAGAGTGAATAGATAGATTGTAGAGATTTTTTAATTGATGATTCTCATGAATTGATTTGTCCAATATTGATATAATGGCCATTGAAAAATAATATCCTAGCAGATTATTCCGGGTTTGATTATGAGCTTTCTTACAGCTGATTTCCTTAATATTCTTTAGTGAAGACTTACCATTATAGAATGTACAATCAACTATATTCCCTGATTCAACTATAGATAGAATATTATTCTTAGATTTCTTAGCACCTTTAATAAGGATAGAAATTTTCCCATGATCATAAGTAAAGATTCTTGATATAATACTTGACTCCTTAAAATTAATATTTTTAAGGATAATCGCCTCAGTGGATATATACATTTTAAACTAGTATGCTTTAGCAAAGATTACTTCGTGCTTAGCATCTTTGCCTGTTAGGATACACTTTATATTAGAAGGAGATTCATCAAAAGGAATACACCGTATTGTTGCCTTAGTTTCTTGTTTGATTTTATTTTCAGTTTCATCTGTTCCATCCCAACCACAACGAACGAATCCACCTTTATTTATAATATCTTGAAAATCGCTATAGCTATCTACGCTAAATATATTATCATTCATAAACTGATTAGCCTGATTAAACATATTATCTTGAATCGTAATAATAAGATCCAAAACATGCTTAACAATATTATCTGATGATACAGACTCCTTAGTTTGAGTATCACGACGAAATACTGTAAATTGATTTCCATCAATTTCTTTAGCGCCAATTTCTAAACGTATAGGGGCGCCCTTTAGCTCCCATTCATTAAACTTGAATCCTGGACTCATTTTTTCTCTATCATCAAATAGTATTCGTATATTTTTAGCTTCTAGTTGATCGGTATACTGTTTAATATATGTTCTAATAGTATCTAACTCTTCTTGAGTTTTAAAGAATGGCACCACCACCACCTGAGTTGGTGCAATCGATGGTGGTAAACGCAAGCCACTATCATCACCATGTACCATGATAATCGCTCCTATTAATCTTGTGCTCACACCCCAGCTAGATGCATATACATATTCCTCACTATTATTTTCAGTTTGAAATTTTACATCAAATGCCTTAGCAAAATTTTGACCAAGATAGTGCGAGGTCCCTGCCTGCAATGCTCGTTTATCTCCCATCATCGCCTCTATACAATATGTATCTATAGCTCCAGCAAATTTTTCTGAATCAGTCTTAGAACCTGTAAGAACTGGCATCGCGAGATGTTTGTTAGCAACATTCTTATATATATCAAGAATTTTAAGTGTTTCCTCAACTGCTTCATCTTCATTAGAGTGTGCAGTGTGTCCCTCCTGCCAGAGAAACTCACTTGTGCGTAGAAATAATCTGGTTCTCATTTCCCATCGAACAACATTTGCCCATTGATTAATAAGTATAGGTAAGTCTCTATACGATTTAATCCATTTCTTATACATATGCCATATAACTGTTTCAGAGGTTGGTCGAACAATAATCTCTTCCTCTAACTTTGATGATGGATCAACCTTAATAGAATTATTCTCCGTATCTGTCATTAATCGAGAGTGAGTAACAATAGCGCACTCTTTAGCAAACCCCTCTACGTGATCTGCCTCTTTTGCTAAAAATGATTTAGGAATAAATAAAGGAAAATATGCGTTGCTATGTCCCGTAGCTTTAAATTGTTTATCAAATTCATCCTTGACAAGCTCCCATATAGCAAATCCATATGGTTTAATAACCATCGTACCTTTAACCGGACCATAATCGGCAAGCTCAGCTTTTGTGATTACATCAGTATACCACTTGCTGTGATTATCTGATTTGGGTGTAATTCCTTTTGTCATAACATTCTAACTTAATAATTTATTAAATACATCAATAACATTTTCTATATCATCCCGAGATATATCATGATGGGTAACAAGGCGACAGTGTTTGCCATTGTAATCACTAAAAATAATACCTTTAGATTTCATATGTGAAACTAAATCTGATGATAATATGCTAGGATGATTAATATTAAAATATATAATGTTTGTACGAACAAGATCGGGGTTAATCTCAATTCCATCTAGTTTATATAATGCATTGGCTAGATGCTTCGCATTATCATGGTCATCCTTCAAACGATCTCGCATTTTATTTAAACTTACTATACCAGGTGCAGCGATGATACCGGTCTGCCTCATTCCACCACCAAGCGATTTCCGAATGCGTCGTGCCTTAGATATAAAATCACTGCTACCACAAAGCACCGAACCAATCGGGGATGATAATCCTTTTGATAAACAAAATGTAATAGAATCAACATTCTCTGTAACAATATCTGCTGATAAATCTAAAGCAGCGCATGCATTAAATAATCTTGCACCATCCATATGTACTTTTACATTGTTCTCATGAGCAAGCTTACAGACTGAATTTATATAAGATAGTTCTAGGGGAAATCCATGACACTTATTATGTGTGTTCTCAAGAATAATTAAACTAGTCTTAGGAAAGTGAACATCATCCGTTCTAATGGCATCTTTAATTAAATTCAAATCAATAGTCCCATCTTCATTATTTTTTAGCTGGTGTGAGTGAATTCCACCATATGATGATATGCCCCCTGATTCATAAATAAACGTATGTGATTTATGCCCCATAATCGCCTCAGTACCCCTTTCTGAATGCACAAGGCTAGCAATGAGATTACCCATTGTACCGCTGCTCACTAATAAAGCTGATTCCTTATTCATTATTTTTGCTGCTAATCCCTCTAACTCATGGGTTGATGAATCCTCAACATATACATCATCACCTAGCTGCGCTGTATTAATCGCATCAATCATATCAGATGTAGGTAAAGTAACCGTATCACTTCTTAAATCTATAATCTTCATGTTTTTAGCTTATCCATATAATTCAATTGTCTTTAGGACAATGTAAATGTAAATTATTTTTCTATAAATGTTGATAAATAATAATAACTATAATTTAATCAATGGCAATATTATTACTCTAAATAATATTAGCCCAATCGCTAGTTCAGTTACAATATCAAATGGTAAAATTGAATCTATTGATTCTGTTAATAAAAAATATCCATCCATAAATTTAAATGGTCTAACGGTACTCCCTGGTCTTGTTGATTCCCATTTTCATCTATCTAATTTTGGTAAAAGGTTAGAGATGATTAATCTAAAAACCATGAACTCTATTGACGAGGTTGTCAATCAGATATCTAAGAAAGTTAAAGAGGTGGGCCCAGGAGCATTCATTCATGGATTTGGATGGGATCAAACTAAATGGGATAATCAAGATTTTCCATCCAAAGAAGCATTAAATTATTTTGCTGATAATCCCGTAGTACTAACTCGAATTGATGGACATGCTATATGGACAAATCAGGTTGCAATTACTCGCAGTAACTACGATGACAACCTGACTCCTCCTGATGGTGGTGAAATTATTAATCGATGTATCTTTATTGATAATGCAATGAATAATATTAGAGATATCATTCCTAAAAACAATAAAGATGATGTTAAGAGATGGATAACAACAGCTTGCAATGAGGCAACTAAGTGGGGTATTACCAATGTGCATGATGCCTGGCAAGACCCTACAATATTTGAATCTATTAATGATCTATCTAATAAAGATGAACTTCCAATCCGCTGCTATGGAATGATTGGTGCATCTTATTTAGAATTAATTTCTGAAATACTTAATAATGGATTTCATACCAATAGTAATTACACAGTTCGCTCTGTGAAGGCATTTATTGATGGTGCGCTAGGAAGTAGAGGTGCGGCATTGCTTGAACCATATACAGATTGTCCTAATAGCTGCGGACTAATACTAATATCACATGATAAGTTTATAGAAATTGCCTCAAAGTGTGCAGATGCCAATTTTCAACTGTGCACACATGCAATTGGAGATAAAGGTAATAAAATGGTCATTGATGTTTACTCTAAATACTACAAGGAAAATTATCGTTGGAGAATTGAACATGCCCAGATGATAAAATATGATGATATGCTACGATGCAAAGAATACCAAATTATTCCATCAATGCAACCAAGCCACTGTACCAGTGATATGAGATGGATGAAAGATCGCATAGGATCACACCGAACGCATAGGATATCAAGATGGAAAACATTTGAAAATTTGGGTCTACCTATACCTGGTGGATCCGATTGTCCAATTGAAGATGGAAATCCACTCTTTGAATACTATGCAGCTATTACACGTCAAGATCATCAAGGCTTCCCAGAAAATGGTTGGTATCCAGAAGAGACATTAAGCAGAAAATCTGCACTAAAGATGTTCACCCAATGGGCTGCCTATGGAGAATTTTCAGAACATAGACGTGGAATGATTAAAAAAAATTACGATGCTGATTTAACAGTCATGGATCAAAATATCATAACGTGCCAACCACACGAAATTCTGGAAACAAATATTATGATAACCATTGTTGGTGGTAGAGCTGTGTACTCGCAGCTATAGTATATAATTACTCATTATAAACAACTTTATAATCATATCTATCATGATCAAACTTGATAATACGACGTGATTTAGAACTCGTAAATAATGTTCCTAGCAATGCCCCAGATAAAGTATAGCTACCTACTATACGTAATGCCTTTGCTTGATTCCCAGTCCCATTATTTTCAACACCACCAATGAGCATTCCAAGTAGAAGCCCAAGTGTAGCACCCTTAAAGGTTTCTCTCTTTTTCCCTGGTAGCTTTAATCGAATCATCATAATATCATCTAATAAAATTGTATTGGGTTTATTATCACTATTAATTAACAAACGCTTGCTATTGGTATCATAGTATTCAAACATACCAACGACTGATCGAATTCCCCCCTTTTTTTGTACTATAATTTCATCTCCAGTAGAAATTGATTCAGTTTTAACTGGCTTCCACTTTGTTGGAATAGAAACATTTAATGGAAAAGAGAGTGATGAAATGGGCCGGGGAAGAGGCATAGGAATAGGAATAGACACATTAATATTTGATGGAGGAATGGTTTCAAACCATATTGTTTCTTTCATGTTATCTGATAACATATCTTCAGATTGTAAGCATGAACAGGCAATGCTAATCAGAATGATAAGAGTGATATGATTATATATATATATCATGCTGCAGATATACTAAGCTTGAAACCACTATGTTTCCTAATATTAACAACCTGATTATTGCTAAATAGTAAATACTGACCTTTAATCGCAATTAATTCTCCTACGACCTTAGATTCTTTTAAAAAATTAACACTTTTAATTTTTTCAGGAAAAGATATGAATGGATATTTAATATCAACCACCTCTGCATTCTCAATAATAAACTTGTGATTTTTTTTAGATAATTGATTAATTAAATAATTCTTTAACTCAACAATATTAATAGATAGGTCAATATCATTTTTAAGCATCTTCTGCCACGATGTTCGATCAGAAATATGTTTTTTTAATTCGATTTCTATTACACCAGCCTCATATCGATTAGAGGTTTTAGCCAGCTTTACTGCCTGAACAGCTCCTTGATCTATCCATCGTGTAGGGATCTGTGTTCCTCTAGTAACTCCTACCTTAGCACCTGCGGTGAGAGCAATATAAACAAAGTGATCCTGAAGACAATGAGATTGGGACCACTCTATATCACGAGATTCACCTTCATGCGCTCGACATAATTCTGGACGTAAAATACACTCTGAAGTTTGTGGTAAGCTAATAAAGCAAGGATAACAATAGCCCTGCGCAAATGATTTATTAATCAGCCGATCACAAGCTAAACAGCGAATCTCCTGAAGATACTCTAAACTAATCTGCTTTCCCAAACAGTCTGATATAGGAAATAATTGATCACCAATCGGAATCTGATATAAAACTGGTTCTAAAAGATCAGATTTCATCTTTTTTATATTACCAATCATTTTCATTTAATAATTTAAATCCTTGTAATTAATAATCATTATGTGTTTAAATTTAAAACTATATGGCACAGGAATCTAAAAGTTTAGTTATTGTTGAGTCTCCATCTAAGATTAAAACTCTTAAAAAGTTTCTTGGAGCAGACTACATAATAGAAGCATCTGTTGGTCATATCCGTGACCTATCTAAAACCAATCTTGGCGTTGATATTGATAATGATTTTTCACCAACATATATTGTTTCAGATGATAAAAATAAAGTTGTTAAGCAATTAAAGAAAGCAGCTAAAAATGTTGATAAAGTATTTTTAGCGACTGACCCTGATAGAGAAGGTGAGGCAATTTCGTGGCATATTTCAAAAATCTTAGATAAAAAGATTCCAATGCAAAGATTGGTATTTAATGAAATAACCAAGGAAGCCATTTTAGAATCAATCAATAATCCCCGTGAAATTAATATGGATCTTGTGTACGCACAAGAATCTCGAAGAATTCTAGATCGTTTATTTGGATTTCTTGTATCTAAAATTTTATGGACTAATGTAAAAGGAAAACTATCGGCAGGTAGAGTTCAAAGCCCTGCGATTAAAATTATTATTGATAAAGAAAAGGAAAGATTAGATTTTATTGAAAATCAATACTGTTCAATTGTTGCAACTCTTAATGCAAATAGTATGGAATTTGAATGTATCTTATTAAAAAATGATAAAAGAAAAATTGCTATTGGTAATGATTTCGATAAAAAGACAGGTAAATTAAAAAATGATGAATTACTACATCTAGATAAATCATTTTCACAAAAAATAATTGGTGAATTAGATGATAAAAAATGGATAGTATCTGATATAAAAGAAAAACCATATAAGCAATCTCCACCTCCTCCATTCATTACATCTACGCTACAGCAAGCTGGAATTGGTAAACTTAAAGTCAGCGCACAAAGAGTAATGTCACTTGCACAAAGCTTGTATGAGAATGGATATATAACATATATGAGAACTGATTCTATTAATCTATCTAATGAGGCTCTTAATGCTTCTAGAAATGAAATTAATAGTTTGTTCGGAGAGGAATATCTACCTGAAAAAGCAATTTACTATAAAAGTAAGGTTAAAAATGCTCAGGAAGCACACGAGGCGATTAGACCAACTGGAGCAAAGTTTATTCACCCAAGTAAATTAAAATCAAAACTAGATGAGAAAGAATTTAAATTATACCAATTAATATGGAGTAGAACCATTGCATCTCAGATGAAGAATGCAGAGCTGCTAACCACACAAATTCAAATCCAGAATAATCAATATGAGTTTTTAGCTAAAGGGAAAACGGTAGTATTTGATGGATTTCTAAAAGCTTATGCAGAAAAAAGTAAAAATGATACAGAGAAAGAGCTACCCAAATTTACACTAAATCAAAATCTTGATTTTAAATCTATAGAGATTAAAGAACATGTTACCAAACCTATTTCAAGATATACAGAAGCTAGTATTGTAAAAGAACTAGAAACTCTAGGTATAGGAAGACCATCAACCTATGCATCTATTATCTCCACAATCATTAATAGAGGTTATGTGACAAAGAATAAAGGCACGCTGATACCAACATTTACAGGGTTTGCAGTGGTAGCATTTCTAGAAAAATATTTTAATCAACTAATAAATTTAAAATTTACGGCCCAAATGGAAGATGAACTTGATGAAATTTCACGGGCTGATAAAAATCATACTAATTTCTTGAATATATTCTATCATGGATCTAAAAGTAATCAAGGATTAAATGAGCTGCTAGAACAAGAATTTGATAAAGAAAAATCTAAAAATGTATGGGTATTATCAGAAACCAAGAAAAAAGATATCACATTAAAAATTGGTAGATACGGGATATATATTGAGCGTGGAGAAGAAAAAGCAAATATTCCTGATGATTTTGGCCCAGAGAATATTACATATGAAATTGCAGAGGAAATGCTAACCCTTAAATCCAAGGAAGATGATTCTATCGGTGTAATGGATGGAGAGGAGATGTTTATAAAGAATGGCCGCTTTGGCGCCTATCTAAAATGTGGTGAAAAAACAAAAGGCTTTCCTCCAAATATTACACCAGAAAATATTGATGAAGTAACGGCTGGGAAAATATTATCACTACCAACATCAATTGGAGAACATCCAGATGATGGCAATGATGTGCTTATTGATATAGGTAAATTTGGCCCATATTTAAGGTGTGGAAAAACAACAAAATCTATTCCAGCTACAGATGATATGTTTGATATTAATCTGAAACGAGCAGTAGAAATATTAAATACAAAACAAAATAGTGGAAAAATTCTAGGTGAAGATAAAGAATCTAAAAAGGAAATTGAGGTTAAGAGAGGACGATTTGGTGCATATATTACTGATGGAAAAATCAATGTTAGCTTAAAAAATGGTGAGGAAGCTACAATAACTCTTGAGGAAGCTATAGAAAAAATTAATCAAAAAGCAATGAAATCGAATTAAGGGAAATAATGGGAAAAAATAAAGATAAGATGATTGACTTATTAACCTCTCTATCCAAACAAAGAGGGTTTATTTTTCAAAGCAGTGAAATCTATGGCGGACTTGGCTCTACATGGGATTACGGACCACTAGGTATTGAGCTTAAACGGAATATAAAAGATTACTGGTGGAAATCCATGGTAACGTCAAGACAGAATGTTGTTGGTATGGATGCATCGATACTTATGCACCCTGATGTATGGAAAGCTAGTGGACACATTGATAACTTCCATGATCCATTGGTTGACAATAAAGAATCAAAGAAAAGATATCGTTTAGATCACTTGCTTGAAGACCAGCCAGATGAGGTGATTGATTTCTTTACAGATAAATTATTATCAGATATATCTAATATAAAATCTGAAGAAGATCGATTTCAAGCTATTGTGTCAGCATTAATTAATTTAGATAAAGATAGTCACAGTATACTAAATGAAAGTAAAATGATAGATCCTGAAACAAGAAAACCTGGTGATTGGACTAATATTAGACAATTTAATTTAATGTTTAAAACACATATGGGTCCTATTGAAGATTCAGGGTCAATAGCATATCTAAGACCAGAAACTGCTCAAGGTATTTTTGTCAATTTCCAGAATGTCCAATCTACATCACGCCAAAAAGTTCCATTTGGAATTGCTCAAACAGGAAAAGCATTTAGGAATGAAATTACAACTGGAAATTTTATTTTTAGAACACGTGAATTTGAACAGATGGAAATGGAGTTTTTTACTCACCCTAAAGAAACTAAAAAATGGCTTGAATACTGGTCTAATGAACGACTTGACTGGTTTAAATCACTAGGGATTAATGAGGATAAGCTACGATTACGGGCGCATGGTGATGATGAATTGGCACATTATTCTAGCGCATGTTTTGATGTAGAATACCAATTTGATTTTGGGTGGTCTGAACTTGAAGGGATTGCAGATCGTGGTACATATGACCTAGATAAACATGCTGAACATAGTGGTAAAAAAATATCCTACTTTGACCAGCCCAACAATGAGCACTTTACACCAGCAGTAGTAGAAAGCTCCGCAGGTGTCGATCGTGCAATTCTTACTGTACTAGCAGATGCCTATAGAGAAGAAGAGGTTAATGGTGATAAACGAAATATACTAAAACTATCTCCAAAGATAGCGCCTATTACAGTTGCTGTATTTCCACTGATGAATAAAAATGGAATGCCAGAAATTGCACAAAAATTAGTTGATGACCTAAGAGGTAATTACAGCTCATTTTATGATACTGGAGGTTCAATTGGACGAAGGTACCGTAGGCAAGATGAGGCTGGTACTCCATTTGGAATAACGGTAGATCATGATACCCTTGAGGATAATACTGTAACTCTAAGAGATCGAGATACTATGGAGCAAGTTAGAGTGAGTATTGATAAAGTTTCCGATGCAATATCTGACAAAATAAAATAAATACTACTTACTATAGCTGTTAATTCTCTTTTTATTTCTTTAGTCATTTTTTATATGGTTTCTAAAATATCACATGCATGAGTTTTTGTATTCACTTTTTCATATACTTCTTGAACACAATGATCCACATCAAGTATATATGTTACTCTGCTGATTCCCATATACTCACGTCCCATAAACTTCTTCAAGCCCCAGACACCATAATCTTCTAGCATCTTATGAGACTCATCACAAAGCATTGGATAGTTAAAATTATACTTATCAACAAATTTCTTTTGTTTTTTAGGGGGATCGGCTGAAACGCCAATTACAGAAATATTTAAATCATTAAATTTTTTGAGTTCATCACGGAACCCTATTCCTTGATTGGTTCAACCTGGGGTACTAGCTTTTGGGAAAAACCATATTACAATACTCTGATTATTATAATCAGATAAAGAAACAATATTTTCATTATAATCTAGTAATGAAAAATCTGGAGCTTTATCACCTATTTTTAGCATATCATAATCCTTTTTTTTGTCAATGAATTTTAATATAATTGTTCACTTTTAAATTTACATCAAAAATAGAATTAATAATGAAAATAACTATATACTCAACATCATGGTGCGGACCGTGTGCATACGCTAAGAAATTACTTGATGAAAAAGGTTTAGCCTATGATGAAATAGATATTGAAAAAGAGAATATAACAAGAGAGAAGCTGGTGGAAATTGCTGGTGGACATACCGTACCTCAAATTATAATTAATGGAATCCCTGTTGGTGGATTTGATAAGCTTCTTCAACTAAATCAAAATGGTAAACTAGATAAGATGATATCTGATGAAAATTGATTCAAAAATATATGAATACTGTGCAGCCCACTCTATTAAAGATGATGAGATAATGGATGAACTCATTCAATATACATATGATAATAAAGAGGCTCCGAATATGATTTCAGGTAATATGGTAGGAAATCTACTCTGTATTTTAGCAAAATCAATCAATGCACAAAGAACACTCGATGTGGGAATGTTTACTGGCTATAGTGCGTTGAAATTAGCAAGTGTAATCTCTAATGATGGAGAAGTTCATACTTTTGAATTGGCAGAAAATCATATTCAATCTGCTAAAAAGTTTTTCACAAAATCAGGTTATAATAATATTGTCATTCATGAGGGTGAAGCCTTGAATAACTTAGAAAAACTCCAAGTGAATACCTTTGATTTTGCATTTATTGATGCCGATAAAATAAACTACATAGAATATTATAAACGATGCATGAAGTTAATTAAACCTGGTGGTATTATTGTGCTAGATAATATGCTATGGAGCGGTAAAGTTTTAAATCCTGATGATGAAGATTCAATTGCACTGCATAATACAGCAGAGTATATAAATAATGATCAGCGTGTATATAATCATCTAGTACCAATTAGAGATGGATTAATGGTTTGCTATAAAAATGAATAACTTGAAAAATAAAAAAATATTATTGTGTGTTACTGGATCAATAGCTGCTTATAAGGCATGTGAATTCATCCGATTACTTAAAAAACAAGGCTGCTATGTACAGGTCGTAATGAGTAAATCATCTGCAGATTTCATTGGAAAGCTATCTCTATCGGCACTTAGTGATAATGTTGTTCTCACAGATAAAGGACAAACTGGATTAGAGCATGTAAAATTTGCAATTGATTTTGATGCTATAGTTGTACTACCAGCAACTGCAAATATAATATGTAAAAGTGGATCTGGAATTGCAGATGATATAGTATCGACCGTATTATCAATATGTGAGCAACCGAAACTCTTTGTCCCAGCAATGAATTTCAGGATGTGGCAAAGTAAAGCAACTCAAGAGTCCGTATCAAAACTAAGAGCCAATGATATCATTATAATGAATCCTGAAGAAGGTGATTTAGCAAGTTTACATAAAGGTGAAGGACGATTACCTAATATGCATGATATTATGAATCAGCTACGTGATTTATTTGATATTACACTGCCACTTAAGAATAAAAAAGTAATGGTTACTGCAGGACCAACGAGGGAGCCAATTGATCCTGTGCGTTTTATATCTAATAAATCAAGTGGAAAAATGGGGTATGCACTAGCAGAAGAAGCAAGAAATCTCGGTGCACATGTTGAGTTAATATCAGGACCCGTCTCTATTCACCCTCCATCTGAAATAAATATCACAAATGTTGAAACTGCTCAAGAAATGTATGATACAGTCTCGCAATATCTTAATGTAGATTATATTATTATGTGTGCTGCAGTATCAGATTATACACCTGTTCAGCAATCTAATACAAAAATCAAAAGTAAAGATGATAATATGATTATAAATATGCAATCCACTATTGATATCATTAAATCTATTTCTAAAAAAACGAAGGCCAAAGTTATTGCATTTGCATTAGAAACATGTAATGGTGAAAAAAATGCACTGAATAAGATGACTGATAAAGGTGCAGATTATATTGCTCTTAATCATCCATCAAAAGATGGATGCGGTATAGAAAGTAACTTCAATATGATTACACTATTTAGTAGTGATGGTAGCAAAAAAACAATTGAAAAAGATCGAAAAGATCGAATCGCTCAAAAAATATTACAGCATATAATTAAGGCTGAAGGACTAATCGCATAGGTCGATGATCAGAGATAATCTGATCATATTCATTCCAACTATTATAAAATTCAATATCAATTAATAAGGTTTCCACAAAAGAATTCCCATTATTAAATATGTAACCTAATTCAGATGTTAATATAACATGATCTATATGACTTGGATAATTAGGAAATGACCAGTAATCATCAAGGCCAATAGCAATATTCCAATCTGCAAGAATATAGTTATTAGGATCATTAAGAAAAGGTAAGAAGGCATTGGAGTCATCAGAGTCATCTAACGAATCATTTAAATCTCCAATAATAATCACTCTTTTCTGATCTAAAAAATTATCAATATACTCATCTAATAGCTGACTTGCCATAACTCGTCTTTCAAAATCTGACCCATCACTACAACATTTAAAATGATTATTAATAATATAAAGATCATCATTATTCCATATAACATGTAAAATTAATGGTGGACGTGGAAAAGCATATGAATTATTTGGATAAATTTCAGTACTCGATATGACTTCTAAATTATTATCCATTTTATATAAAAAAGCTAAGCTCCAGCTATCATTATTTTGAATAATACCTTGATAGTTCTCTAATTGACCATCTAAACTATCAAAATACTCATCATCAGAATTAATTTCTTGTAATGCCAATATATCTGGTGAGTAATATTCAATAATATTAGCTACTTCACTAACCGTATAAGAATCCATTTTAGGAAATAGCTCAATATTCCATCCAATAACTGATATAGAATTATTATCAGTAGGGATGGGATCATTATTAATTATTTCATTTATTTGCCTATCTGTACATGAATAAACAAATAATAATAAAAATATGTATGCTATATATCTTTCAATTTTATTCATTATTAATTATATAATAAATTTCATTAAAATACATAACAAATTAATGATACGAAAACCTTCTATATTAATAACGGGTGCAGGTGGAGAAGTAGGGTCTGAATTAATCAAAATACTCTCACTCCACGAAAATATAAATCTAGTTACACTAGATTTACATCCTATCAATAATGAGAATTCACATCTAGTCAATGATCAGATTACAGGAAATATACTAGATGAAAATTTGATTAATCAAATTAATTTAGAATTTGAAATTAAAGAAATATATCATCTTGCTGCGATATTAAGCACTAGAGCAGAGCTATCTCCTAAAATTGCCCATGATGTCAATATTAATGGAACAATTAATTTACTAGAATTAGCAATGACACAAACAAAAGCACAAAATCAATCAGTTAAATTCTTCTTCCCTAGTTCTATTGCTGTATATGGAGCAAATAATTATAACAGAGCTGTATCAGAAGATGAGTACTTAAATCCAATTACAATTTATGGGTGTAATAAATTATATGCAGAAAAATTAGGTTTATACTACTCCAAATACTATAACCAACTATCAGATAATACAAATCTGATTGATTTTCGAAGCATACGATTTCCTGGACTACTCAGCTCTAAAACTGTTCCATCAGGTGGAACAAGTGATTTTATTCCTGAAATGTGGCATGATATTAGCTTGAATAATACATATCAATGTTTTGTCGATGGAAATACTCGTATTCCATTTCTAACGATGCCAGATGCTATTGATGCTATTGATAGGCTAATGTCTGCCAAGGAAGAACAAATAAAATCAAGAATATATAATATTACTTCATTTAATCCATCTCCAGATGAATTTTTTAATAGTATTAAATATTTATTCACTGATTCTAATCTATCATATAAAATAAATCCAATTAGACAAAATATTGTTAATAGCTGGCCTAATGATGTAGATGATTCATTAGCAAAACAAGAATGGGGCTGGGATGCTAAGTATAATCTTAAAACCGCTATTGAGGAGTATCTTGCTCCATCATTAAAAAATCATAAAGGATAAAATGAGTAAATCAATAAATAAAATATTAAATGATGAACTAGATAGTATAAATCATAGTGGATTATATAAAAATGAGAGAATAATTGAATCATCACAATCTTCTAAAATTTTGGTTAATGGGTTAGAAGTTTTAAATTTTTGCTCAAATAATTATTTAGGTCTCGCAAATCATCCTGAAATTATAACATCTGCAAAAAAAGCACTAGATCAATGGGGATTTGGATTGAGTTCGGTACGATTTATCTGTGGCACACAAACAATACACAAAGAACTTGAAAATACTATATCAAACTTTTTATCTAAGGAAGATACTATTCTATACACATCATGTTTTGATGCCAATGGAGGATTATTTGAAACATTACTTAATGATGAGGATTGTATTATCTCAGATCAATTAAATCATGCAAGTATTATTGATGGAATTAGACTGTGTAAAGCAAAACGATTTCGCTATAAGAATAGTGATATGGGTGAGCTTGAGGAATTATTAAAAAATAATCAAGATTCTCGATTACGATTAATTGCAACTGATGGTGTGTTTTCTATGGATGGGTATGTTGCAAAATTAAATGAAATATGTGATTTAGCAGATAAATATGATGCTATTGTACATGTAGATGATTCACATGCAACTGGATTTTTTGGAAAGACAGGAAGGGGCTCTATAGAACACCATGATGTTATAGATAGAGTAGATATTATAACTTCAACATTTGGAAAAGCTATGGGTGGAGCATCTGGTGGTTTTACATCATCAACAAAAAATATAATTGATATGTTAAGACAACGTTCACGACCATATTTATTTAGTAATTCACTAGCTCCTGCAATTGTAGCATCATCTATTACAGCAATTAATTTGATTAATAAGAATCAGGAAATGATTGATACCCTAAACCATAACACAAAATACTTTAGGAAAGAAATATCGTTGGCAGGATTTAGCATTAAAGATAGCACGCATCCCATCGTACCTATTATGCTTGGTGATGCGACACTTGCAACTCAATTAGCAAGTAATATGTTAAATGATGGAATCTATGTAATTGGATTTTCATTTCCAGTAGTCCCTAAAAATGAAGCACGAATTCGTATCCAAATTAGCGCATCACATACTAAAGATGAAATTGATAGAGTTCTAGATTCATTTATTAAAAATGGAAAACAATTAAGTATTATAAATAATTAATCAATGAAAACTCATTTGATCTTCATATTCAATTTTAAAAAATATAGCTCCATATTATTTGAATTTCATTAATAAGGAAGTTCCATAGCTAATATTAAAAGCGCTAAGAAATTGCACTCCAAAATTGAATTGAAATCTATCATTAGATATAGATAAGCCAGTGGATATATTATCAAATATACTATACTCACCATCAGATAAATAAAATTTCTTAGCACCATATAAATTGCAAACATCATTTATAAAAACTTGAGCTCCAAACGTAATTTCAAGAATATCCTTGCTATGTAAAAGATCCATAAAAACATTGAGAGGTAAATATTTTAATATATATTCAATATTTAATCGTTGATGTGAGAAATACTGATTCATAAAATTAGAGTATTGATTTATTATAGTTGTATTATTTTCAGATGATAAATTAATATCTAACGTATTATTAAACATTGATTGAGAAACTCCAAAATTATATAATAGTAATGATGATTTATAATCTGATATAGTGGATGTAACATATCCTAGCGAACCACTATATCTAGTATCCTGAATATATTTATGAACTGTTACTTCTACTAAAGATTCATAAGGTCTAAAATCATCACCAGAAATACTTGATAAAGTACCATAATCTATTATTCCAAGTCGTGGCGCAATCAATAACCCTTTCAATGTAAATTCACCAAAAAATTCACTATATAATATGTTCGATGGTAAATGTATAAAGGATATGCTAGCAATATTATGATCTAACATTCGATGATTCTTAGTTAAATATGTCCCAGAATTCATTTTAGAGAAATGACTAACATTTCCTGAAAAATGCATTATCTGTATAGCAAGAGAAAGAGAAAGAAAAATAGGGAATATTAAATATTTCATATAATCATTATAGCATATTAACTGGATCAATATCTAGTTTTATTTTTACATGATTATACTTTTTCTCTAATACATGAATACCTATTATCGATATAAATTTCTCTTGAATAACCATGGGATCCTCTTTAGGTGCAATAATTAATGTATTTACTCTCCACATTTTTTTAATCTTTGCAATAGGTGCTTCTGCTGGTCCTAAAACCTTAAATGATTTAGACCTAGATAATTTATCTGTTATGATAGTTGCAATTTTAAGCACTTGATCCATATTATTACCTATAAATGTAAGGCGGCACAATCTCGTAAATGGAGGATATTGTAATTCATTTCGTTCAGCTAGATTACGCGCATAAAAAGATTTATGATCTGATTTCATCGCATTAATTAAATTTAAATTATCTGGATTATAAGTTTGTATAATAGCCTTACCTCTTATCTCCCTTCGTCCAGCACGCCCAATAACCTGAGAGATAATTTGAAATACTCGTTCTCCAGATCGAAAATCAGGGGTAAACATGCCATAATCAGCATTAATAACCCCTACTAACTCTACATCATTAAAATCAAGTCCTTTAGAAATCATTTGTGTCCCTACCATAATATCAATACTTCCATTAGAAAAATTACGTAGTAAAGTTTCTAATTTGGTTTTACTGGATAATGAATCAGAATCAACTCTAATGACATTAGCATTCTTGAACTCTTGATTAATAACTTCATATATTTTTTCAGTTCCATATCCATTTAATAATACATCATTATTCATATGATCTTTAGAAAATTCATTATAAGAATGTTGAGAATTGCAATAATGACATAATAGCATATTACTAATTTTATGAAACGACATAGGGACACTACAATTAATACATAACAATGGTTCTTTATCATTATTAGAAAAGATAGATGTTGCATAACCACGCCTATTATTTAATAATATGCACTGTTTATTTTGTAATAAAGTTTCTTTAATAGCATTTAATAAAATATCACTAAGGATTACATCTTTATTATTTTGATCAAGCATATTAATAATTTCAATTTTTGGTGTTGTTGATTGATAATATTTTTCTTTTAATGTGAGTAAAGAGCTTTTATTGATTAAAGTATTATAATAGCTTTCTAAAGATGGTGTAGCACTTGTTAATACAATCGGGCAATCAGCATATGACGCACGCATAATAGCAACATCTCTTGCATTATAATATGGTTTTGGGGAATCTTGTTTATACGAAGAATCTTGTTCCTCATCAACAACAATTAAACCCAAATTAGATATTGGTGTAAAAATACAACTCCGTGCACCAACGATAATTTTATATTCACCCGATGATATCTTTTTTAATGTATACTGCTTATCTTTATTCGTCATCTTACTATGCCATATTGCAATCGTGTCACCAAAATAGTTCTTAAGTCTATCTTGCATTTGAGTAGATAAAATAATTTCTGGAATTAATATAATAACTGATTGATTCTGCGCTATTGTCTCTAATGCTAATTTTATATAAATCTCGGTTTTTCCACTACCAGGAACACCGTGGAGTAAAAAATTATGATATTGCTGAGATTGAATATATGGTACTATCTGATTAAAAATGTTATTCTGAGAGGATGATAATGTAAAAGGAACCTTTGCACTATCAGTATGACACATATCCTGTTTATCAAAATATATTTTAGAAAGTATATGCTTCTTAACTAGTGACTCTATTACATAATATAAATTAGAAATCTTACTCTTATATGATGAAGCCAAAACTGGCTGAGTAGATCTTAATAAAATATCAATTAATTTTTTTTGGTTTTTTGATAGATTCCCTGTAAAGCGATTATAATGATCATAATTAATCTCTATATATAAACTTTTATGCGAATTTTGCTCCTTAAGTATATTTGATGATAAAGCTGCTTTAACGCATAAGCCAATAGGACTAACATAGTATTTTGACATCCATATTATTACCTTCCATAAATCCGGAGATATATATGCTTTTCCTTTATATATAGAATCAATATAATGTGTTTTTCCCTTAAAAGGAGTAGCACTATGAATAGATATAATATAACCTATAATATTTTTATTTCTAAAGGGGGCGTTAACAGAACAACCAACATATATATTGGATTCTATTTTACGAGGAATTTTATAGGTAAATGATGTAAAACTAGCTATTGGAAAAACAACTTGAGCATACATCATATAATGGATATTATTCTTCGGCTATGACTTTAATTTTAATCTTTGCTGTAATGCTATCACCAAAATCAACATCTGCAAAATGATTACCTAAAGTCTTAATAGATTCATCTAAAGAAATATATTTTTTATCTACTTTATACCCTTGCGTCATTAATTCACTAGAAATCATTTGAGTTGTAACGGATCCAAATAATTTTTCATCCTCACCTGCTTTCACAGCAAATTTTAATTTTATCGAATTTAATTTATCTGCAATGAGCTGTAAACCTTTCTTTGAATTCGCATCTTTAATTTCTTTTTGCTCAATCATTTTTTGAGTCATACGAATTGTATTATCATTTGCAAGCATACCTAATCCTTGTGGAATTAAATAGTTTCGGCCGTATCCAGCTTTAACAGTAACAATATCACCCGCATCACCTAGTGATTCAACTGCTTTCTTTAAAATAACTTTCATCTTATCTCCTAATTTCTTGGATCATTTACATAGGGTAATAATGCAATATTACGTGCTCTCTTAATTTCTTTAGTAAGAAGACGTTGATATTTTGCAGAAACACCTGTAACAAATCCAGGAATAATTTTACCCTGCTCAGTGATAAATTTTTTCAAAAATTTTGGTTCTTTATAGCTAATTTTGCTAATTAATTTAGGGTCCTCTTTAAAAGGACATATCTTTTTATTATTAGTTAGTGCCATTTTCATCCTCATTCTTTTCATTATTAGATTCTTTATTAGTATCAGATTCTACTTCTTCAGCATCTCCAGACTCATCAGCAGATTCTACTTCTTCAACATCTCCAGACTCATCAGCAGACTCTACTTCTTCAACATCTCCAGAATAATCCACATATTCTACTTAATCAACAACTTAAGACTCTTATTCTGT
>CAZKFO010000018.1:0-2481 GCA_964552145.1 uncultured bacterium
CCATGCAATAACATATAAATTATCTTCTTCAGATAATGGACTAAACTTAAAATTAACCTGTTGAAAAGGGTCTGTAGATAAAGCAACACCACCATTTTCATAAACAATACCCTGTGGCGTTAATTCTTGTTAGTAGGCATCCCACTCAAATGAAAGATTTTAACTCTGGTCTAGATTTGCTGCGTTACGCATATCTTTCCATGCAATCATATATGTCCCCGCAGCTGTTGTAAATACAGTTGCATCTTCCTGAGAGGTAACAGGGATACTTGCAATAGGAATAGTGCCTGATACCGTTAAATCTTGATCGTAATCTAAAGTAGAACAAATCAAATCACTATCCGCCACTAGAACCTCTTGACAATCTGCATCTCCACAGTCTGCAATGCACTCTGATTCTGAAGAGTAATTTGCTCCAGTACTTGAATCACCACAAGCCCATCCAGCAGAACTAACATCTCTACTGTCATCCCAACAAACAAGATACTCATCATGAACATTATTATAGGTTATATCTGAGTTCCTTTGATCATTAGCTTCATCAGCAATAACTAGCCCCAAATCAGTTCCCATCATCTGCCCATTTAAATCAAATACCTGAGCATAAACCCCTGATGCTAAAGAGCCTGACTTTCTAAAGGTTATAACAATTTCATTACTACCCATTGCATAGGCCTCATACTGCGGGAAATTACAATCACTACACCAAGAGGAGGTACTACTAATCTCACCGCTATCACCATCCACAAACGCAACGCTTAGTTTTGCACCTAGAAAACTAGATGTCTCATATATCACAACTATATTATTATTAGCTTCATCGGCTATTACCTCTCTAACATAGTTGTCACCAAAATTGGGGTCTCCTATAGGAGCCGAACCATCGGCAATATTTACTGGGTTAGACCATAGAGCTGCTCCGCTGCCATTAAATTTCTGCAAGTCAACTCCATATCCACCAACAACATTTGTAAAAGCGACGTAAAAATTATTGTTCATCTCACATATATCAGAGTAAGGCTGTACTCCACCAGATGGATCTACATCTGTACCACCAGGCGCTCCAATTAAGTTTCCACTGAAGTCAAGTGCTTGAACATACTGACTAAATCCATTTGAGTACTCTGTAAAATTCATCATAATTCTATCATTAGATTTAACTAAATTTCCTCTTCTCCAGCTATTCTGATCGTGAGGTCCCTGATATTCATTTAGACTTAAAGGTGTAGAGTCATCATGTGAAGTAGAATTAGAAAAATCATCTAAAAATAAGCCGTATGTATAACACCCTGGAAATAAATTTGAATGGTATCGTTGGTCTTCAAATGCAACTAGAACTTCACCTTCAGAAACTTGTAAAATAGAACTTAAATAGGAATCTCCATCTTGGCCATAAAAAACTTCTTTGCCGTTTTGTATAAACTCAACTCCTTGCGCAGTAAGCTTCTGAACTTCAATAATAATATCAGAACCACTTTTTTGATCACTCCAAATCACATACGCTTCACCCAAACTATTTGTTTTTATTAATGGTAAGCCTTGGACTCCTTGATCCACATCTATTTCAATTCCATCTAGACCAAATGTCGTACTTCCATCTGCATCTATATGCTGAGCATATATATCAGATCCCTTATTTGAATCCTCAGGGGTAAATCTATTGTCTACCCAGGTGAAATATGCACCACCACTCTGGTCTGGTGACATTCTAACTCCTATCTGCTCTGCTTGATTATTTGATACCTGTACTCCATTGCTTATCCAAAGCAAATTACCTGATGAGTCCATCTTTTGTACATAGGGATCAACGTTAGAATCATTATTTATCTCATTTCGTTTATCTTCCCAGTATATAAATGCGTGCGTTCCATCTGTTTTTACCCTTGGAGACGCTTGTTGTGCTGGGTCATCGCAAACTACTGAGCCGTTACTTTCAAGTAGCGATTCTCCATTTGGAGTAAAAATTTGTGCATAAACATCGCCATCTGGATCATTCCTTAAATCTTTCCATGTAATAATTACATTGTTGCCAAAAGTTGTTACCTTTGCATTTGATTGAATTCCCGAAGCATCACAAATAATTCTGCCGCTATTCACAGCTCCTTCATTCCACAACATTTCCATATCAACATTGAATCGTTGAGCCCTTAAATCATCAACCAACGCATCTTTCCATACCATAACAGCCTCACCATTTCCAGCATACTCTAAACTAAATCCCCCATTTTGAGTTGATGAGACTTCTACCACTTCTCCTGGACCATTAAGACCTAGATGTGCTCCTATATAAGTTCCAGATCCATTTTTATCAAGCCATACAGCGAACGCTCCACCATTTCCATCCACACAAAGATTATGGGATGATTGCTCACCTGACATTGTAGATAGTGGAACGCCGTTAGTATCCCATAGTCTATTTCCATCAGAATCAATATGCTGAGCATAAATATCACCATAGTAGTTTTCATCTCTATAGTCTCT
>CAZKFO010000018.1:2491-10792 GCA_964552145.1 uncultured bacterium
CCATATTATATAGGCGCCTCCTATTCCATCTGATACAAGCAGTGGATCCTCTTGCCTACCATCAAAATCAACAATAAGAGCTCCGCTGGCCCCCCAAAGATAATCCCCCTCTGATGTGATTTTCTGAGCATAAATATCCCTAATAGCATTTCTAGTATCCGACCAGGCTATTATCATGCTACCATCAGGAGTTGAGTCTCCTGTCCTCTGCCATTCGACGTGATCACCCTGCCTGATTGCGATTCCACCTTCCTGCCAAAGAAACTGCCCAAAAACCATTGATAAATTAAATAAAACCAAAATAAATATATTATTCATAGCTACCCTTCTATTTTATAAATTGTAATTCCATTTTCTGAGCCAACATAAATACTAGAGCCCATAACTTCCACATCAAAGACATAATTATTATCTCCAACATCAAGCATCCCTTTTAATGAAACAGAGCCTCCTCCATTCCAATCATACAGTATTATTCCATCGTTACCGGCACCCAAGGCCAGTAAACCTGATTGATGATCATATCCTATTGCGCTAATTGAATATCCATCTGCGAAGGTTAAATTACTAATTTCACTACCATCTGAGTCAAGTAACTCCATGTAACAACCTCTAAAGTTAGAAAAACCTCCTATAATGGCATTCCCATAAGAGTATGTGCAATTAGCCTCTCCACCTTGGAAATAAAAAGAGTTCATCTCATCTAAACTATCTCCAATGTATGAACCACAACAAACTCCATCACCATTGTGATCAACAAATTCCTCTGTGTCCATTTCTAAATTGCCAGGTAGCAAAGCATCTTCACAGGCTGCTAAATCAAGCTCTGGTACATAAGGCTCTGTTAATTCTAAAATTCCATTTTGATTAAGGTCAAATTGCACAAGCTTATAGCCACAGTCAACGAATGGTTCTGCGTATTCAACCCAATCATTATCCTCTGAATCATATCCTGGCTGATATGGGCATAGATACAGCTCTTCAGAGTCTGAGTTAAACATCTGATCATTATTCAGGTCTACAAAACCACAAGTATCATCATCCCAGAACCCATTGTCATTTAAGTCAGTAAATTCCTCAAGGTATTCCCACGCCTCAACATTACCATAAGATTCAACGTATTCTTCTTCCAATTCAATATTTTGAAGATATTTATATATCTTTACATAAGGACCCTGGGTTAAAGTTAAAATACTATCAGCATAAAAGAGACTCATCGCTTCTATATTGGGGTTTGAGACTGGAATACACCCCGGCTTATCTTGAAATGCCTGAGTAGATTCACCAAAACCCATGTCTGCTGTTACAACATCATAAAAAAACTTTCTTACCCCTATGGAGGTTGAATATAATTGAAAATTACCTGGCACAACGTCAAAATGTTTTTGAAGAGTGAATAATACCGTAGTATCGGGGTTGTCATCATTTACTGCTATGCTTCTATAGAGCAAGCTGTTACCACAGGCCTCTTGAGTAATAAGACTAGTTTCGTCTGTCGAAAAATTATCAACTAAGATATTATCAACATCATCAAGCATAACGGCTACGGTATCCGCACCGTTAGCAATCAATACATCAAACACAGAATCATCACCAACATTTGGGTTGACATCTGGAACATGCATAACCTCTTCAAGTTTTGGATTAGTATTTTGATCTATAATATTATAGCGAAAATATCCATTTGAACCAGCTGCTGCAACTAAAACCCCATTAGAAACATCTAACCCCCTACAAAAATCTTCAGTATCTTCGTGGTATTCGTAGACTACTTTTATACCTACTGGCTCTGAAGGCAAGTCACATGATACAATAAATATTAAAACTAATAACAATATGCTTCTTTTCATTCAACGCTCCTAACGCAAGATATCTAGATTTATGTTGTATATTATTTTATATACAACCTCGAATTTACTATACTCTCTTAAATTGGAAACTAATATTTCTTGAATATCTCCATTCCCATTATAATAATTAATTCTATAGGGAGAAAATACATCTTTAGAACGATGCTTTAGCTTGAATTCGTGAGAGAGCTTCTTATTAATTTTATTACCAACCCATATGGAAAAATTATATTCAATGTCTTCCCTTCCATTGTGTAAAGGATCAAACACTTCTACTTCGCTTTTATCTAAAAATATTCTATTCTTAATAGTTGATGAAAAACCAATAGTATTAACATAGCTGGACTTTTTAATTCTTTTTTTAATATAAGCCCCATAAGTATGTTCGGTGTATGACCTATCATAAATAGTTGAATTGTATCCTTGTTCGTAAGATGTATTTTCACCTAAAGAAACCATATAGGAAAAGTTAGAATCAAATCCTAAAATCTTACAGTATAATCTTGCCTCCAAACTATTCTTAACAATATCAAATTCTGTAAAATTACTATCATAGTAAAGATTGGTTCTGGAATATTTAATTCTCAACCAATTTTTTTTATGAATGCGGTTTGAATATGAGATTATAAAACCCTCTGATGAAAACAATGCCTGATAGTAATCATATAAAGAATAATCCTTATCTCTAAAATTTCTTAAATAATATTGAGGAAGATATCTATGTGAAATTTTTATCCATCTATAAGGAGCAAGTTTAATTCCAAATTCACTATTAATAACTGAATAGGATTTATCTAATGTTGTAATATAGTTATTGTTGCTAAAGGAAAATTTAAACTCAGTTTTAAAATTTTTAAAAATATAAGGTGCATATTTAATGCCTAATCGGGAGTTTATGTATGGAGCATCAAATGTATCTGAATTAATAATGTTGAAATCTTGATAATCCTGATTACGCTCTAAATCTGAGAGTCTAAATACATTACTATCATATCCAAATAAAGATGAATATGATAATTTGATTGGAACTCTAAACCCATCTGAAAAAAGACATTGACAGAAAGTAAAGAACAACAAAATTAGACTAGTATTACTTTTTAGCTTCATACTCTTTTAATTTTATATAAATAGCTTTATCAGAAATATGACCTTTAGATATTGAATAATAATGTCTCCCCTTAGGTACATTTATAAAACAACTCCGCCACTTTCCAACAGGCATTTGACTCGAAGCAACTTTACTTTCTTGAGATATTTCAGTATTAAAAAAATATGTCCCAATATCAATTCCATCTTTCTTTATAAATACCGAGTAATCATTTTGTGTTTGATCTTCATTAGGAGCCTCTAATCGCGTGAGTAGCTGAAAAGAAGTAGGACCAATTATTTCAAAGTGTTTTGTCTTTTTTGAATCTGATAACTTATAATAATAAGAAATTATTGGAGTATCTGGTTTACTATCTTTTTTTGTTGCTATCTTGGTCCTAAGAACCCTATTTACTGGGTCAAATGAGTTGAACGTATATTTATACCTACTATTTCTACTTAGCTTACTAACCTGAGCTCGGACAATAATTTTTTTATTTTTACTTTCATCTCTAATCACTAAAAGCTTATTGAAGTCCTTGACATCTATATCAATAAACCAAATTCCAGCTTTAGTCCATCCCCACCCTTTTTTATTATTTTTTTGCTTAGTGCTAATTTCTTTTTCATATGCAAGAGCATATGCTTCTTCATTATTGAGCGCCACAGCGACCCTAAATTCTTTCTCTCCTTTAAAATCTGATTTTACAGCATGCCTAAAGAAAAGTTTTATTCTAATAGAATCTCCATATTCAAAGTCACTGCTAAGCTCCTCAAAAAGTACACCATTTTTATCTAGCTTATAGTACTCTGTTTTGCCTACTGTCTCAACAACTTCACCTATTGATATCAATGATTTTGAAAAACAAAAACTTAGAATAGCAATATGAGCTATAATTTTAAATAACTGTATCATTTTCGATTTCTTCCATTTTCTTATTCACCTGTCTAATACTGCTTATCACAACCCAAAATAAGACTAAAGAAGATGCGATGAAGCAAAGCCAAATCGTGAGCGGTGGATATTTAATAACCTTACCAAACAGTAGAGAAGTATAGTTAGTATACTGATCTAATTTCCAGTAGGGCAAATCATTTTCCATGCATAATTTATTTATATTCTTAATATTAATGATAGGAATATCATTATCATTAAATTGATGAATTATAGGTTCTAAACTTAAATCATATGATGTATTTGATTCTATAATCTCTACATCTACATTAATATCTTCATTCTTTTGAAAATTCAACCCAGGTGAGAAAAATTGGCTTAGTAACTCATTACCCAAACTAGATGCTGAGCCTCCAACATTAATATAAACTTTATAAGCTTGAGAAATCCTATTATAGGTATTCATTTTTATATTAATAGACTCTTTTAAATCTTGATTGTACGCAAGGGGATATCCATAATTCTTAATTTTTTCCCTTAAGATGAATTTAGTATCTTCTGAGAGTTCATCAGCAGTATCATTATCACCCCCCAATGAAACCATAACACTTTTATAGTCAAATATTTGGCCATACAAAATATTCTCAATATCAATCCAAGTCATATTTAATCTGTTAGCACCCCATGATGAAGAGCCAATAGAGCTAATAATAATAGGAAAAATATTACTTGCCTTGCATGCTGCCAGCAAAGCTATATTAGCTCCAGGATATGACCCTGTCATATGAACTGCAATAGTATCTTGAGTATCTATATTAGTAAGAGATGTCCCTAAAGAATCATCAATCTTAGAAAAATAATCAATATACAATGCTGAGAAATCTGGATTTGTTGCGGCCATTTTAGATTCAAATATCCCTTTCTTAGTCGTCATCGCAGAGTAAATTGAATCTACTCCAATCAAGCCTGATTCAAAAAAATCTAATTCTGAGCTCAATGTATCATTAAAACTTTTCTTGAATTCAGCATTCGTATAGAGTAAGGCATCTCTCATTATATTAGAAGCCTCAACTTTCAAATCGTAATTTTTATCAGAAATAAACCTACTAGAAGTATGAGCTACATAAACTAAAATGACATTAAATAATGCAATTAATACAAGAATCGAAGTTCTTTTAATGTATGGTCTAAACATATATCCCGATTACCATCAAAATTAAATTTATAAAAGAAGCCGAAATAAGAATTGTAGAAACTGTGATGACTACTCCTTGCCTATCAATCCAGCTCGCAATTAATCCAGGAATTAGATACCCAATAAATATCATCTCATTACCAGTCAAAGTAGATAAAGAATTATTAAGATTAACAATAACCCTCTGAATTAGATATAAATCTTGATTATCATATACAACAGACCAGTAGTAGGGTAGTTCTCTTACTACAGCCCCAATAAAAAAAGCAAGCAATACGCAAAATATTAATCTTCTCTTACCATAAATAATTATAAATCTAGATAAAACATTCAATAGTAATACAGTAGTTAGACTTATTAAGAATGTTGTTAAAACTAAATAGGGGTGGTGTAAATTGAGAGCAATATAACCAGGGACAATAATTCCACCTGCAGTAACGCCAACGGTCTCTGTCAAGATTAATCCTAAAAGCATACCAAGTCCTATTGCTATCGTAGGATTATCAAACATTACTATTTCTTATTTTTTTCATAAATGACTCTCCCCAACCAACGATATTCCCAACGCCAATAACATAACATTTTTTTAGTAACACCATCTCTCTCATGACCATCTCTTGCGTAGTAGCCTCTTCAAAAAGATTATAAGGAATCTCTCCATACCTATTTGTCGCTAACTGAATTTGTTCTTCTATATTATCACCTCTAACAAATAAATAAGCAGGCCTAATCTTTGAAAAAATCAAATCCAATAGTTGCTTCGTTCTAAGTTGTCTATCCGAACGCGTATTTAAAAAAATTGCCATCTCTTTATTCTTATAATTATCCTTTATCATTAGTATTGTTTTTATCGTTGACTGAGGATCATTTGCTGCAAAAGCATTAACAAAATCAATTTCTTTATCATTAATTCTCAATTTATTAACTGTAAGGGCTCCAGGGTCTGGCTGTAAAACTCTCATCCCTTTGATAGCCAAGTTTCTTGAAACACCTATACTCTCACAAACCTCCAAAGCTAATGCTACATTGTCTGGATGCTCAATAAATGGAAAACCATCTAAATAGTTATCATCTAATCTACGCCCCTCACATACATGAACGGAACAGTTGTTTTGTATAGCCTTATCATTAATTGGCCCTACAGTCTCTGTCTCCGATGTAAATACTTTTTCATTAAATGGAATAGTATTTGATAATGATTTTGCTATATGATTAAGACTATAACCCATTTCTTCTAAATGATCCGCCCTAACATTTGTAATTACGCCATAATTTGATTGGACTATTTTATGTTCAGATACCCACTGATATTGTGGTTGTACAGCCATGCATTCTATAACAAGGGCCTCTGGACTACTTTTCGAGAATTTGTACATCATTCTAATTTGTTCGCCAATCGATGCCGGTCTAAATCTTTGTATGACATGATCGTGCCCATCCTCATCAATAAATCTAGGTGATGACCCTGTTGTTTTGGCTAATGTTTTTATGCCTCCTGATCTCAAACCAGCTGCAATTAATCGTACAACGCTAGATTTCCCTCTAGTGCCGTTTACATGCACTCTAATAGGAATTTTGGAAATTGTTTGAGCGTGCAAAACTGACTCAATAATTCCCATAAGGATTAATATAAATAGAGCAATCAGTAAGGTTAAAGGGATTATAGGCAATTTGTACCTAGAAGCTTAAGAATCTAGTATAATATTAATAACAATAATGGCATCAAGGACGTTTATAGTCTCATTACTATCTGCATCAGCTGCAAATTGCCCAACAGGGTCAAGCAAATCATCATCACCATTTAGAATCTCACTGATTATCAATACAACATCCTGCACATTTACTTCTTGGTCTTGATTAACATCTCCAGTGGTGATAACGGTTGTATTTCTTGTGGTGATAAATATAGCGCTCTCATCTTCCAGTGGAGATGCTGAGGCTGGATAGCTATTATCAAAAGTATACTCAAGCCCTATATTACCAAGGTTATTTTCTATACCTACAGTTGAAAAACAGCCATGATATGTGGGATAGCTACCATTTGTTGTATTATTAAATTCTTTATACTGTATCTTGATATCATCATCTCCCGTTGGAGTCATAGAATTATAAAGTATAATCTGGAATGTCTCATCAGAATTATACTGTTGTGTTTTCATATTTAACCACTCAATAATAACGTATTCATCTGTAGCAAGTTTTAGAACCTTTGAGTTAGAGGTAGTTTTTAGATCATCCCAAAATGCAGCAACCATAGGTGATGGACCACCTGCCCCTGGAAGCTGATAATTTCGAAATGACTCCATATTAGAATCACCAAATGCAATCCAACCATTTGCATTTACAGATATTTGATTATAGGTTATTCCATAGAAAGTAAAATCAAATGGAAGATCAACATACTTTGTACTATTAGAAATACTATTTCCATTTCCGGCATCACTTATACCCATATCAACCCCATCACCACCTTGCAATGGATTAATCTCAATCCAATCGTAAAAAGGTGTCAAACTATATCCGATATCTAACCAGTCATATATGTAATAGCCATATTCATCTGGACCCAAAGGATCATACTGATCAGCAATTCCCACTGTAATATTATCAACTAATTCCTGACTATAACCACTTTCATTGTGTATATGAAAAATCAAATTAAGAACTGCTCCATCTATAATATTCTCACTAAGTTCAACTACTAAAGAATTTACATTAGCACCTAACTCACCTGACTCAATATTCTCAATTGCTGATTCTGATTGAATAAAATTAATTAGTGAATTTGCTGAGCTTATACTAACATAAGAATCCTCTAATGCTAGATCACCTAAATTTCTAAGCGTCACATCTATTTCTAGTGTACTCCCAGGATTAGGAAAAGTGCTGTACTGAACATTTTCTATAGATAGCTCTGGAGATATAACAATAAAACGAACATTGAAAACCCAGTTTCCCCCTACATCATCTTCCATAGTAAGAATAAGATTGGAATTATCAGATGCGATTAAATCTTCATGAATAAATAATCTAATCGGACCAACCAACGTTGGTGTTGGGTAGGCCGATAGCTGGCTAATATTAAAATCTGAGCTTATAATATCTATCTTATCTGAATCACTAGAAACATTTGCAGTTAAATTCTGAATTACATCAAGCGTTTGATTTGCAACTCTGAAATAGACATCAACTTCTTCCCCTGGATCTGGCAACCCATTTTGATTTTCACTGCCTGAATCATCCACCTGTGGTTCATCATCCACTGTGATGAATTG
>CAZKFO010000018.1:10802-21663 GCA_964552145.1 uncultured bacterium
TCTGAGATAGAAATCATATCACTGAATGGTACGTAATTACGCTTTGCTACCGTAATAGATGTAGAAGCTGAAAGCTCAAAGCCAAGGTCTACAATTGCACGTCCTTGTTCATCTGTATATGAATAACCCAAATTGTATTGGTCTAGATAAACAACCACTTTTGCGTCAGACACCGGATTACCTAAATCATCAGTAACCATAACATCAATAGCATTAGTTCCTAGATTTAAAAGTCCAGGATAACTGACAACTAAATGCTTTGGTGTATCTGTCCATAGGTGCAGCATTGGATCTCCCATTAGATTGTTCCAATGAGTAAACTGATAGGTCATGCTATTTGGATTTGTGGGATAGGTATTATGCAGCGCCATTTTTCCACTTACAAGAGCAGCTCCAGCCGTTTTAATTTCATTGGAAAAAATTCCATGGTAAATCCCCATATTAACAATATTATTGGGCGTTGTATGCGTTGATGATGTTGCAGTTCCAACAGCAGCAACCGCGCCCTTTGGATTACCTGTTGTTCCAGCACGAACCAAATCCTCTATTATAGCATTTCCCCAAGAGCTTCCAAAGTCACCAGTAGAACAAGTTATAAATGTAGCAAAAGGAGTCATGTATCCATTGTTTGCATTATTTATATTACTTGAACCAAATCCACTCGTACCTATATAACCTCTATAGTTGAAATATAACAATCCATCGCTAAGCTTATTCTGCATCCAACTTGGATAACTACTACAACCATAACAACCCTGAGGATTCTCAAATCCATACGTAGTCATTGTATTTTCAATGTATTCGTTGGTAATTATAACCGAGTTTCCAGATGAAGTTGGATCTCCTACCAATCCAGCAGTTTCATACCAATCCGTACCTGTAAACTCAATAAATGATGCTTTCTCATAAGCAAGTGTTTTATTTATGATATTATTTAAGTCTTCAGAGTCTCCAGCAGGAATCCTACCAATAAATATCTCTGGTAATAGATCATTCCCATCAATTAGTGTGTAGGGATAATCTGTATCA
Organism: uncultured bacterium; assembly: GCA_964552145.1. Taxonomy (GTDB): domain Bacteria; phylum Fidelibacterota; class Marinisomatia; order SCGC-AAA003-L08; family D37C17; genus TMED161. Next base: position 11,832 of record CAZKFO010000018.1, read on the forward strand.
CCTCCACTTGCAGTAGTTTTACTGATGAAGTTAGTATCTCCCACTAACACAACATATTCTGGTGGGTTTTCCCATGTAAAGTATGCATCATCAATATAACTCTTAATATCATTAAAGCTAGAACCAGTCTCAAGGGTTGTTACTGTATACACTACAAAGCCATTTTTTCTTCTCCAATCAACTAAATCCTGGAAATATGAATTGCTTATAAAATTGGACCCACACACATACAGGATTGCAGGCATTTTATCAGTAGATCGATTCCCAAGATCTAGGTTTACTGCTATATCATCTAATATTTTTACATATTCTCTAGAAATGGGTACGTTTATACTTGTATCAAAGTTACTATTACTCCCTTCCTCTATAATATGGATGTTAAAATCTTCTATAATCGTAAGAACTTTAGAATCTGAGTTGTAAGAAATAGGATAGAACGTTAATTGAATAAAATCAACACCTCTCATAACCATCAACTCGGAAGATATTAAATTTGAGTTATTAAGATTATGGTCAAGATCAATAAAAACATCGTCTATGCTATACGATGAAATGATGTTATACTCTGCAGAATAGCTTTTCTCGCTATCTATCATATACAATTGAGAAAATGGAGACAAACCTAATTCTACTATCGATTCAGCATCAATGAAATTCTTTTCATTGAACTTTTCACGCAAATTATGATTTGATATTGAGCTCTCTACCTTAAGGGTGTTGCTCTCTTTATCAAACACAATTTCAGAACTGATTCCTACCGAAGAATATACTATTGATAGTAAACATAGCAGTAAAATATTATTCATGAATTATCTCATTTATTAACTTAGAAAAATTTAATAAAACTTATAGAACTATCTAAGATAACTTTGTTACAAATTGTAAATCTAAATCGTGAGTAATTGTCGTAGCTAAACTTTAGATTGTCTCAGTCTAAATTAGATTTATTGTCATCTAATAGTAGATGAAATATTAATAAATAATTTAAAGTTCTAATTTTAAAATTAATATTTAGTGAATATGATTGTTTTTTATAAATTAAGCGATTCCAGAAAATTTAAAATTCTTAAGGAGGACATAGTGAAAAACTTAAAAAAATATTTAAATGGATTTACCCTCGTTGAAATACTGATTGTGGTTGTTATCGTTGGGATTCTTGCAGCAATAGCAATTCCAACTTACTATAACTACGTTAAAAAAGGGTATGCAACCGAAGCAAAAACACAAATAAAAAGTATTGTACAGTCTTCGGATATGTATAGATCAGAATATGGAAGCTACCCCCCAGATTGCTGGGAAACAATGGATGACCTAGGTTTCATAGAAATGAAGAAATCAGTTACACAAAAATGGGAATTTGAGTGCAGCTTTGATGAAGATGGTGAAGGTGGAAAGATTACTGCTACAAGCACTGACTTAATGCAAGGTGGTGCTGGAAATAAAATAGAATATGATAAGTCTGAGGGAAAGTTTTCTGGATACGGTCAAGGTTCCGGACAATAAGATGTCTATATCTATAAAGGAATTACTTGGCTATGCTCTTGATAGCGGAGCTTCTGACCTACATCTAAGCGTTGGGAACATCCCAATGCTTAGAATCCACGGAGAGATGAAGAAAATAAAAACTCCTTCTCTGGATCTTGATACTATGAAAGCAATTAGGGATGAAGTATTAAACGAGAATCAGCTGAAATCATTTAAAGATGGTCTAGAAATTGATTTTTCAACAGAGCTTGAAGGAAAGGGGCGCTTCAGGGTAAACTTTTTCAATCAAATAAATGGCCTCTCCGCAGTATTTAGGACAATATCAAATGTAATTCCAAACTCAGAGGAGCTTGGTATTCCACCGCTTGTAAATTCACTAGCAATGAGAGATAGAGGATTGATACTGTTAACAGGACCAACTGGAAGTGGAAAATCAACAACGCTAGCTGCGATGATTGATCATATCAACGAAAATAAAAGTTCTCATATTATTACTATTGAAGATCCAGTAGAATACTATCAGCAATCTAAAAACTGTTTGATAAATCAAAGAGAAGTTGGTCACTCAACTCACTCATTTTCGAATGCATTAAGATCTGCCTTAAGAGAGGATCCAGATGTTAAATTAGTTGGAGATATGAGAGATTTAGAGACAATACAGCTTTCACTTACAGCTGCGGAAACAGGGCACTTAGTCCTCTCAACGCTACACACTTCTAGCGCTGTGAAAACAATAGATAGAATTATTGATGTATTCCCTTCTGGACAGAAATCACAGATACGATCGATGTTATCTGAGAGTCTAGTTGCTATTATTGCACAGAAATTACTTAAGAACAAAGAAGGAAATGGTCGTGTCCCAGCGAGTGAGGTCCTAATTGCAAACTCAGCGATAAAAAATCTTATACGAGAAGATAAAATATATCAAATCCCATCACTGATACAATCAGGTGGTCAAGAAGGGATGCATACGCTCGACCAAGATCTTCAAAGACTCTTATCTAAAGGAAGCATTGATAGAGAAGATGCTGTGAAAATTGCAGAAGATCCTGATGCATTTAAAAAAGGTATCTTCTAAACATACATGAAAATTAAATCTTCTCTCTATGGTTTTACACTATTTGAATTGGTCGTTGGACTATTTTTTTCAACACTAGCTGCGCTTGCAATTATAATTGGATCTGTGCATGCAAAAAAAGTAATTAATGATATTAGATTAAAACAGCATGCATTTGAAGCGCTAAAAAACCATACCGAATTCTGGAAAGCAAAAATTGCAGCAGGAGATATCCCCTACTCATTATCAGAATGCGAAGACGATATTTGTCTAATACAAGATGAAAATAATGAATGTCTCTTTCCAGCTAATGAAATATGCTATGAGCTAGAACGTCCAAATATAGGTAATTCAAATGCTAATCGCTGGGAACTTATCACAAGTATAAGATGGAATAATATAAATGCAGTTGAAAGGGAACTGAATTTTTATGTTATTCAAATGGTCTTTTAGTATGATGAAGCCTAATCTAATTCAAAATACCACTCAAGGTTTTACTCTTGTCGAAGTATTAACATCTATAACACTATCATTTATTGCATTTTGGGGTATCATGACTCTTTATATAGATATTGAAAAGAATCATGTTCAAGATCAAATTCTTGAGGAAATCAGATTTAACCTAACAACTGCTATGGATAAAATAGTTGAAGAGATTAAGAATGCAGATTCAGTGAGCGTAACAACTACACCATTCTCTAAGAAGATAAATATTATAGATTTTGATGCCTCTACAGGGTTAATCTCTGAAAGCCATTACTATACAGCTAAAAATGATGAAGGCATAAGATATGATAATGAAAAGATGGCTCTGCCTGGATATCATCTCTTTGATGAAGATGGTCCCTATGGAATTACTATTGAAGAGTTTGAATTAGATAGAAAATTAAATGCCTATGATACAGGTAAGCCTGAACTTAGAAATAATTTCTATGATTTAACGGTAGTATTTAAAATCTTTTCAAGAATGAATGAAAACTTTGAGAGACTATTCACGTTTAATCAGAGAATACTATCGTTGAATACATTTGCAACTAATACTGGATCACAGAGTGATGAATAAGGCTAATTTTAAATTATACACTAATGGATTTATACTTCCTACAGCCCTATTCTTCATGATATCAAGTTTGACAATTATAACTATTTATTTCAGTTGGTTACATAATAAAAAAAATCAATTAGAATATCGAATTGCTGCCGCAAAAGCAACCTATAATGCTGAAAGTGGAATTGCAGAAAAAGCATATCCATATTTATTACTATCTAGCTTTGAAAAGGATACAACGCTAGAAGGTAGATCCTTAAATGTCAACTTCGCATCTAAGAATATAAAAATGGGAAGCTATAAGGAAGTTGCTATGAGCTTTGATATTAATACTAGCCAAAGAGAGGGGTCAGCAATTGGAGTTGCTACATGGGGACCTGAAGGTAGAGATACATTATATAGAAAGGCTAGCTTATCTGGTGCACCAGAAACGCTTGGGAAATACATGTACTTCACTGATACTGAAAAAGCTGGTGGCGCTCCTTTTAGCTACGGTCCACCTGGATTCGCTAATGGTGAAAGAAGACGTGTAAAATTCTATAATCAAGACATTATAAATGGTGTTATTCAAACAAATGATGAAATATACTTTTCAGGAGCATCAGGATGTCCAGATTTCAGTGATGCTACCTGGCATCTAACTCCAGGGAATCCTGGTCCTGCTGATTGGGGAAGCTGCGGTAGTTGGAATCAGCTATTTCAAGGAACTCAGAATATTGATACAACCACTGTTTGCAAACTCAAATTTCCTCCACCTGGCTATGAGACACTTAAAAATAATGCTACCTTTGTGTATGATGCAGGAATAAAAATCAACTCAGGTGTCAAAGATACTCTTGTAATGACTGACATTGAATTTTTTGATGACTCAAGGTTTAGAGTAAGACAGTGGTGGTATCTCATGCCTCCTCATTTAAGACCGGGAATAAGTAATGGTGAAAGTGTAGAACCATACCCTCAGCATTTAGATGGCGCTGAGGATTATATTCTAGAGCATTGCAATACCTGTAATGATGTAGATGATTATGACTACAATGATGATCAAGATAATGAATTCCCAATTCTTAAAGAGTTCTGTTTTGATTTTGATAGTGACTTAGATGGAGATCTATCGGATGAAGATATCAACATCAATACCTGCAAGCCATATTTAGACTCACTTAGATCTTATCATGCAAAAAGAATTACAAGTATAATTAATCCATCATTCACAGAAGAATATATAGACTACACTGTGAGTAGCCCCCATGGAATAGCCGGACAGCATTTTGATTTTCAACCTTTAGATCAAGATGGAGAGGTTGATTTAGATAATTTTTTGCTTGATGAGGAGCGAACAATTAATAGTCCTGTAGTTATTTATGTTAAGGATGGTCCAGTAAGAGTCCATGGTACATACAAAGGAAGATACTCAATTGTAACTGATGTATTTACAACATATAGAAGACATGCCTGGAATAGTGATTTAAATGGGACCGTGCCTATTGATACTGTTTGGAATAATATATGGCTAACAGATGATTTACTGAATGATGATGCTAATTTGTATGGAAATATGGATGACATCCAGCCAAACAGCTCATGTAGAGGCGGAAGTAATAACTCAATGGGCTTAATCTCAGGTGCAAATATTGTTATTGCTAATACACAGAAGAATGGTGCTGTAAATGGATGCCCTGGCACCGTATGTCCTCAGAATGTTTCAGGGATTAGAATAAACGCAGGGATGATTGCTCTTAATGAATCTTTTGTAACACACTATTGGCAAAATACTACTCACCAATCTGGTGGAGGTACTATCCCTACTAGTATGGGTGCTGGAACCTACAACCCGCCGCAAACTGGCTATTACAATAGTTACTGGGATGGAGAGAATGATATAGATTACAGAAGGTGGGAAGACTACCCCCCTTGGGCGGATAGCAGAGGTAGAGTTAAAGCTGATAGCTGGAATGAAAACCCAAGCAACCAAAATGATAAGAGAGGAACCATCCTACTATGGGGCGGAGTCGTCCAGCGGTATCGAGGATATGTCTACAGAAATCCGTCTAGCCCCTATAATCAAGCATGGATAGGATATCAATCTAAAGATTACAATTATGATGAAAATTTAAGGTGTAATCCTCCACCCTTTTATCCGTATATTGAGTGTGAGGGTGGCAATGGAGAAATAACAATTAGATTAACTTCAAGTAAAACATCTAAAGAATTATAAAAATATGTCAATAAGTATAGATATTGGAACCGCAGAGGTAAAATTAATTGAACTTGGAAAAGTTAATGATAGTCCAGTTGTAAATAAAATTCATTCAAAATCAACTTGGGATGACATCAACACATTCGATCCAGATAAACTACAAAAAGCAAATTGGGTGGGAGCTATAAAAAATATCTGTGATGAAACTAAAATCACACCTAAAAAAGTAAAACCACTAATTGCATCAGTGTCTGGTAAAAACATATCTATAAAAGAGGTCACCACTCTTGATATGAGAGAAGAAGAACTTTTTCAGACTCTTGAGTTTGAAGCGAAGAAACATATCCCATTAGATGGAACAGAAGCCGTAATGGATTATCATATATTAGGTAAAAATTCAAATGAAATTGATAAAATAAATGTCCTTCTAGTTGCAACAACAAAAAATATAATTAAACAGTTTGGATCTATAATTAGTGACTCTGGATTCAAGAATCCTATCTTTGATGCTGAGCCTATAGCTCTTGCAAATTGTTTAAATCATAACTATGGAATTAATGATGATGGAGTTGATGTTATACTTAATATAGGTAATAGCACATCTACCTTGGTGGTTTGGGGTAAGAATCAAACTTTTTTCACGAGGGAACTGGAAATTGCGGGGTTCTCATTCATTAAAGATTTAATGAAAAAATATGGCATGTCCTATTTAGATGCTAAAGATACTCTAACAAGAAATGGAATAGGCAGTTTCAGTGGAACAGATAACGCAAACCTAATGACTGAAAATTCATTTAGTTTAGAAATGGCAGAAAAGACTATTATAAATAATCTAATTGATGATGTTAGAAAATCACTTAGATATTACGCCAAGTCTAATAGTGCGAATGCTAATTTTAAACGACTATTTATATCTGGAGGATTTTCAGAACTTGAAGGTCTTAAAGAAAAAATTAAGGATGAATTAAGGATAGAATCTGAAGTATTAAATCCATTTAATAATATAGCCTGTGATATGAAAATAGAAAACCCATCAAAATATGCGGTTGCAATAGGACTCGCACTTAGGGGACTTATCTAATTGGATAACAAAAATTTCATACTAATCAATTTAAATCATACTATTAGCAGAGCACAACAAAGTGCTATTCAGCAAGACCGAAATAAATGGATTGTATTTAGTCTATTCTCTATCACTTTTGTATTTATATTAATCTGGACTATAAAAATAAACCATGATTTCAATAGCCTTATAGGTGCAAGGCAAGATACTATAGATAATATTATAAAGAAAACTGAAGAACTTAAAAAGGACGCTAAAATCAATTTATCTAAATCTGATATAATCTCCTCATATGATTTGGGTAGGCACTTTATACCATGGTCAAAAAAAATGGTGCAGCTATCTGAGATGACACCATATGATATGAGTATAACTAAATTAATATACTCTAATAATTCATTCACTATATCAGCCATATCTAAAATTGAGGGTGGGGATAAAAAAGAACAGATTATTTTAAATGATTTTATGAACTTGATAAGAAATAATAAAGACTTCTTAAAGGAGTTTGATGGTATAGAAGTAAAAAAAACAAAAAAAATAGATAGTCAGAATTCAACATATTTATCATTTGACATAATTGGGAAATTAAAAAGAAAAATTGCAAATAGATTAGATGATATCACCTTACAAGAATTAAAAGACCAAAATAGTAGAATTAAATTAAGTGAAGATGAAGAATGAAAAGAAATATAATTTTAATTAGTATTACTATTTTATTTATAATCTCTACAGGCTCTATGAGAAGTATTGTGATGGATAGTAAACCAGACCAAATTACTGACTTAGAGGATAGCCAGAAGTCTGTAAATGAAAAGTATATAACAGCTCAAATCTTATCACAAAGTCTTGATAATGTTTATAAGCTATTTGAATCTAATCTATCATTCAATAAGAATGATAAAGATGATAGCAATGAATTTATGGACTATTTAACAGATGTTTTATATGATTTAGGAATTAATCACATTGAAACAAAGTATCCAGAAAAAAATGATGTGGAGCGGTCAGGTAATTACATATTTACTCCATACGTATTAGAAATTGAATCTGACTACGAGCAATTTGGAGAATTAATTGCTGAATTAGAAAGAAGTGAGAGATTGATAGTTGTAAATGAGTTTAATTTTAATAATACACCAGAGAATGTTAGGAGAACAGGCTCTAAGAACAAACTTCCAGATGCAAAAATATCAATGGAAATAGCCACAATAACAATTAATAAATCGAAGAAGAAATGACAAAAAGAGAGAACCTACTTTGGCAAGTCATACTTGTAATTGCATTTATATCAATTATATATAATGCTTTTTTTAGCTATCAACTATATGAAGAGTCAGCTTCGCTTTGGAATAATTATAACAATGAAGAAATAGGTACAGATAGACGTCTTCAAGAAAAAGTTCAAAAACTAGAAGCTAGCCTTCAAAACAAAAAAGATTTTATATTTAAGATGAAAAAAAATCCATCTGACCTATCTTCTGTTATAGATTTTGAAGGAATTGATGCAATAGGAAACAGGCATTTTAAAATAGAAACCATTTACTACTCTGGAAAGGAAAAACAATTTAAAGCCTTTGTTACAGCTCAAGTTTCTGGACAGCCAATAAGCTATAATATAGCCAAGGATGATAGTGTAGCATCTGGATTAATAAAAGAGATAACTCATGACAAAATAATCTTTGAAAAAGAAGATGAAATTTTTGAATATTTAAATAATAAATCTGAGGGGAATAATGATTAACCATAAATTTGAAAGACTCGCTTATAAAATATTTTATTGTATCTGTTTTATATCAATAATCAATATTGCATTCTCTCAAAATGAGGATGAAGCACCTAAAATAACAATCAATGCAGTGGAATCTAGTCTACCTATTATCTTATCTATTTTAGCTGAAGAGAGTGGATATAATATTGTTACAGGTCCAAGCGTAAACTCAACAGAAAAACTAACTATACAACTCGAAGATGTCCCTATAGATCAAGCTATTGACTTGATTGTAAGAGCCGCAGGATTAAGCTATGAGATTGTTGGCAATTCGATTCTAATAGCAGATAAAACAAAATTAAGTACAGATGTAGGGGTTGCATCCCACGTAATAGAGCTAAAATATGCCAATGCCGAAGATGTCGCATCACTTCTATCAAATATAACTGATCAAATAACCGTTGATAAATCAGGGAATAATTTGCTGGTAAGTGTGAGTCCAAAAAAATTAGATGATATTAATGCTATTATATCAGAAATTGATAAGCCTGCAATCCAGATAATGCTTGAAGCAAAATTAATTGAAGTATCTTTGTCTGATGAAGATAAGATGGGATTAGATTGGGCAAAACTATCTAGCCTTACTACTATACTAGCAGAGAGTGGATCCCCTATCGAATTAGCTGGTGGTGGAACTACAAGTTCTTTAATGCCTGGAAGTTCTTTTGAAACATCATCAGATGGAGGAGTTGTTGAGTCACTCACACCTCAAACTACAAACCAGCTACCTGGAGAAATGTATTTTCAACGATTAAATGGAGATGGTGTCAAGTTAAGTAGGCAGCTAAATGCATTTGATTTAACATTAGACTTTTTATTGAAAAATAATAAGGCTGAAATACTTGCCAATTCTCAAGTAGTTACTTTAAATGGACATAAAGCAACAATATCAATGGTAGATATTGTTCCCTACATTCTATCTAGTGGTGGTTTGGGTGGGCAAATCCAAGTGCAAAGAGAAGAAATTGGTATAAAATTAGATATCCTACCTACAGTTAATACGGATGGATATATCACAACGACAGTGACACCTGAAGTTAGTTCAATTTTTGAATTTATAGGCCCAGATAGAAATATCCCATGGGTTAAAAAGAGGCTATCTACAACTACAATAAGAGTTAAGGATAAGCAATCTATAATCATCGCGGGGTTAATTACCCTTGATAAAAAGTTTGTAATGCACAAATTCCCTTTTCTACATAGAATTCCTT
>CAZKFO010000019.1:0-14256 GCA_964552145.1 uncultured bacterium
CCCTAAAGGTTGGCTGATTGCATTCCTGTTTTCTGTATCAGCACTTTTGATTCTCAAGGGTTCAATTCTCTATTTAATATGGGAAGGTACTGGAATATGGGGTCTTAATAACCCCGTGGGTTGGGGATGGGCTATTGTAAATTTTGTATTCTGGGTGGGAATCGGGCATGCAGGTACTCTTATATCTGCAGTACTCTTTTTATTTCGTCAACAGTGGCGTACTGCAATTAATAGATTTGCTGAAGCGATGACAATATTTGCAGTTATGTGTGCATTAATTTTTCCTGGAATTCATGTAGGAAGAGTTTGGGTTGCTTACTATATGTTCCCTATTCCAAATCAAATGGCAATGTGGCCAAATTTTAGAAGTCGTTTGCTTTGGGATGTTTTTGCGGTTGGAACTTATTTTACAGTTTCTTTATTATTCTGGTATGTTGGATTGATTCCTGATTTTGCAACTTTGAGAGATCGAGCAAAAACAAAAATTAGGAAGTTTATTTATGGTATTCTAGCATTAGGTTGGAGGGGAAGTAATAGAAATTGGCAAAACTATGAACAGGCATATCTTATGTTGGCTGGTTTATCAACTCCATTAGTACTTTCAGTACATAGTATTGTGAGTACAGATTTCGCAGTTAGTTTGCTTCCTGGATGGCATACAACAATATTCCCACCATACTTTGTTGCGGGTGCTATTTTCTCTGGATTTGCTATGGTAATGACATTAGCTATACCTGCTAGAAAAATATATGGATTAGAATCAATTATTACGATAGGACATCTTGAAAAGATGGCAAAGATAATGCTCGTTACTGGTTCAATGGTAGGGTACGCTTACTCAATGGAATTTTTTATTGCTTGGTATAGTGGAAATACATTTGAGTCTTTTGCTTTTGTAAATAGAGCATTTGGCCCTTATTGGTGGGCATATTGGATAATGATTTCATGTAATGTGATTGTGCCACAGCTTTTCTGGTCTAAAACATTAAGAACAAGTATACCAGTATTATTTGTTGCCTCAATTTTTGCGAATATCGGTATGTGGTTTGAAAGATTTGTGATTGTAGTAACTTCACTTTCACGTGATTACCTTCCAGCAAATTGGGATTACTATACTCCTACTATATGGGATATGTCTTTATTTATTGGTTCTTTTGGATTGTTCTTTACATTATTTTTATTATTTTTACGTTTTGTTCCAATGATAGCGATATCAGAGATTAAAGGTATTCTTCCTGAGGCTGATCCACACCATGGAGAAAAACATTAATTATGAGTGATAATAAAATATATGGTATACTAGCAGAGTTCAAAAACCCTGGTCATCTTTTAGATGCAGCTAAGGCAGTAAAAGCTGAAGGCTACAATGATTTTGATTGTCATTCTCCTTTTCCGATACATGGTTTAGATGATGCGATGGGACTTAGTCGCTCTATCGTTGGATATATCGTTGGATTTGGTTGTATTGCTGGTGCTAGCGCAGGATTATTCCTTCAATGGTGGTCTAGCTCTGTTGCTTATCCTATGATAATTTCAGGCAAGCCATTTTTTAGCTGGCAGGCATATATGATTATAACATTTGTTTTAATGGTTTTAGGTGGTGCATTTTCTGCTATTCTTGGAATGTTTCATTTAAATAAAATTCCAACATTTCATCATCCTTTATTTAATTCAGAAAATTTTGAAAAAGCTACAGATGATGCATTTTTTATTAGTATAGAGTCTAAAGATCCATTATTTGTAATTAAAGATACAAAGAGCTTCCTTGAATCTATAGGTGGAGATAATATTGAGGAAGTAATGGAATGAAGAAGATCTTTTTAATAACTCTACTTTTTGTTTTTGGATGTCAAGGTATGCCTTCAAAGAAACCACCTATTCATCTAAATCCAAACATGGATAATCAAGAGCGATTTGACCCTCAGGAATCTAATTCATTTTTTGAAAATAATATGTCAATGAGAATACCTCCAGAGGGGACTATTCCTGTAGGGCATTTAGATGATAATACATATTTTTATTATGGTAAAGATGAGAATGATAACTTTATTGATAAAGTTTCAGATGTTGTTAGTGTTGATGAGTTATTTATTAAAAGAGGACAAGAAAGGTATAATATTTATTGTTCTGTTTGTCATGGATATACGGGAGATGGAAATGGACTTGTAGCGCAGAATGATAAATATCCATTAATTCCAACATCAATTCATAGTGAAACATTAAATGATAAAACAGATGGATATTTCTTTGATGTTATAACGAATGGAGTTCGTAACATGCCAGGCTATTCTCATCAGATTAACATTGAAGATAGATGGGCTATTGTAGCTTATTTAAAAGCGCTTCGCTTATCAAGGGAAAGCAATTAAATGGAAAAATCATTTAACTATACTCAAGGAAATAGCTTATCTAAAAAATTTCTATATTTAGGAATTTTTTCTACTCTTTTAAGCTATATTAGTTTTATAAATAATGCCGAACATTTTTATCACTCATATTTAGTCTCATTTGTTTTTTGGATGACTCTATCTTGTGGATGTATGTTTTTTGTTATGATGCATTACGCTATGAATGCAACATGGAGTGTTGTAATGAGAAGGATTGCAGAAACTGCAATGTCTCTAGTGCCATTTATGTGCTTATTTTCAATTCCATTATATTTTGGTATGGATATTCTTTATGAGTGGACACATCATTCAATGAAACAGCCATATCTTTCAAAAACATTCTTTTTTGTAAGAACATTAATCTATTTTGCTTGTTGGTCCTTCTTTTCTTATAAATTATATTATCATTCTGTTAATTATAAGTCTAAAGAATCAATTATTGTTTTACGGAAGTATGCAAGTGTTGGAACGGTTGTATTTGCACTGACAATAAGCTTCGCGGCATTTGATTGGTTGATGACCCTTGATCCTCATTGGTATTCAACTATGTTTGGTGTGTATATTTTCTCTGGATCATTCTTAGTCTCGGTTGCATTTATTACTTTGGTATTGCTTTATATTCGCAGTAAAGGATTTTTATATAATGAAATTAATATTGAACATTATCATGATTTAGGTAGGATTATGTTTGGATTTACAGTTTTCTGGGCTTATATCGCAGGGTTTCAATATTATTTGATTTGGTATGGTAATTTACCTGAAGAAATAGAGTGGTATCTCGCTAGAAGCCATGGAACCTGGATGGTATTATCTCTCTTATTGGTCTATGGACATTTTGTAATTCCATTCCTAATACTTTTATTTAATAAAGCAAAAAGAGTATTGCCTTTAATGGGATTCTTATCAGTTCTTATTTTGTTTATGCATTGGATAGATTTGTATTGGAATGTGCTTCCTAATCTTCATAAGGATACAATAGTATTCAATTGGTCTGATTTAACAGTATTTCTGGCTCATGGTAGCTTCTTCATGTCAATGTTTTGGAATAAAATAGCGAAGAACCCAATAGTTCCTGATAGTGATCCACGTTTAGATTCATCAATTAAAGGAAATTATTAAATGGGATTTGATTTAACAGGTTACGAAAAGGATGATATGAGCATGGCATCTTTTGGTATGTATACTATAGCGGGTATTGTTTCTCTATTTGTGGTTATCTTTTTGTTAGCCTTTTATTTTTTCCTTGTTAAAGAAAGTGTATATCAAGAAATCGTTCTTAGTAGTGGTGTAGAAGAAACGTCCATATTTAAAGATAAACAATATAAAATTCTCAATTCATACGGAGAAAAGGGTGATAATGGAGTAGAAACATCAAGGATTCCAATTAATAAGGCTATCAGAAACACGGTGGAATATTACAATGACTAAAATATTTCTTATTATATTTTCTACTTTATTATTAGGAGTTGAAACTAAATCTGATATGCATTTGCAATCAATAGATGTTGAAAATAAATTGGGGGAGCAAGTATCATCAGATATTGGTTTTATAAATAGCTATTCACAAAAAGTGTCTTTAGGTAAATATTTTAACCAAAACATCCCAATCGTTTTAGTTATGGCTTACTATCAATGTCCCATGCTATGTTCTTTAGTATTAAATGGGATGTCATCTGCGCTTAGCAATTCTGGTCTAATTCCAGGTAAAGATTATTCCTTATTAACTTTAAGCATAGATCCTTCTGAGGGTCCTGATCTATCTAAAGAAAAGAAAAGGAATTATATTGATACTTATTTCGCTGATTATGATTATGATTTTTGGACGTTTGGGACGACTAGCAATGAACAGATTTCTAAAATTACAAGTGAGCTAGGATTTAATTATTCATATGATGAATTTAGTGGTCAATATGCTCATCCTGCTGTTGTATATATTCTTGATCAAAAAGGGGTTATTTCTAACCAGATTTTTGGAATAGACCCAACAAGTAATGATCTTAAGTTAGCTATTCTAAATGCTCAAGATGAAAGTGTATCATCTATTTTTGATAAAATTCTTTTGTATTGCTATCAGTATAATCCTAAAGCTGGAAATTATACGTTGTTGGCATCGAATGTAATGAAAGTAGCTGGTGTTGTAATGGTACTTTTTATGGGAGTTTTCTTATCATTTTTTTGGACTAAGGAGAGAATAGTTTAGTTATGTTAACATTTGTTTTTAATGCTGTTGCACAAACAACATGGCTACCTGATCAGGTATCTACTATTGCTCATGAGGTAGACTCTCTATTTTATTTTGTCTACTATTGGGTTGTTTTCTTCTTTCTTATAGTAGTGGTTGGGACATTTTATTTCAGCTGGAAATATAAGAGTAAAGACAAGGGTCTTACTAGCCCCTTGGACCATAATAATGCTTTAGAAATCACATGGACTATTCTTCCACTACTTTTAACTATGGTTGTATTCTTTTGGGGTGCTAAAACTTACATGAAAATGAATATAGTTCCATATGATGCTATGGAGATAAATGTTAAAGGTCAAAAATGGTTCTGGACCTTTACTTATAAAGAAGGCTTTACAACATCAAATGATTTAGTTGTACCAGTCAATAAACCAGTTAAGCTAATTATGGAATCACAAGATGTCTTACATAGCTTCTATGTACCAGACTTTCGTGTTAAGATGGATGTTATTCCAAATCGATATATGATGTTATGGTTTGAAGCAACAGAGGTTGGAGAGTATGATATATTCTGCACGGAATATTGTGGTAAAAGCCATTCAGAAATGCTTGGGAAGGTTAAAGTTCTATCGGAATTAGATTATGAAAAGTGGTTAGTTGAGGCAAATGTGGTAGATGAGTCTATACCTCTTGTTGATCTAGGAGAAATGATTTACAAGAAGAATGCATGCTATACATGTCATTCTGTTGATGGATCTAATATAATTGGCCCATCATTTAAGGGTGTGTGGGGGAGTACGATGAAACATACAGATGGTAGTAGCGTAATTGTAGATGAAAATTATATTTTAGAGTCAATTTTAGAGCCCCAAAAGAAAATAGTTGAAGGCTATCAAGGAGTAATGCCATCATATAAAGGAATACTTAGAGACAGAGAAATCGAAGGTGTAATTGAATATATTAAATCTTTAAAATAATGAGAAATAAATGAGAGAATATTTAGAAAAAAATTATTTAAACGAAGAGACAACATTAAAGTCTTGGCTCCTTACATTAGATCATAAAAGAATAGGGTTGATGTATTTATTTGCGATTATGTTCTTTTTTGCAGTTGCTGGATTTATTGCTTTGGCAATAAGATTAGAGCTTATGACTCCTATGGGAGGAGATATAATAGATGCTGAGACTTACAATGTATTCTTTACATTGCATGGTGCTATTATGATTTTTATGTTTATTATTCCTTCAGTTCCAGCAGCTATGGGAAACCTAATTCTTCCGGTTATGCTTGGGACTAAAGATGTTGCGTTTCCTAGATTAAATTTAGCGAGTTGGTATGTTTATGTCGTTGGAAGCTTGATTGGTGTATACTCAATCATAGCTGGGGGGGTAGATACAGGATGGACATTCTATACACCTTATAGTAGTTCCACTGATACAGCAGTAATGACTATGACATTTGCTGTATTTGTGCTTGGGTTCTCATCGATATTTACAGGTATAAATTTTATTGTTACAGTTCATAAGATGAGAGCTCCTGGAATAACTTGGTTTAAAATGCCTCTATTTATTTGGTCTTTATATGCAACGGCATTAATACAAATTCTAGCAACACCTGTAATAGCTGTCACAATGATTTTATTGATTTTAGAGCGTTCTTTTCAGGTAGGCATATTTGACCCTGCGATGGGTGGAGATCCAGTTCTATTTCAACATTTTTTCTGGTTTTACTCTCATCCAGCTGTTTATATAATGATTTTACCAGGGATGGGTATTATTAGTGAATTAATTTCCACTTTTTCTAAGAAAAGGATATTTGGTTATGCATATATTGCAGCTTCTAGTATGGCGATAGCATTGTTTGGATTTTTGGTTTGGGGACATCATATGTTTACAGCTGAATCTGAATTTGCGGCGCTTTTATTTTCTATTCTAACATATCTTACTGCAATTCCATCAGGAGTTAAGATATTTAATTGGATCGCAACACTTTATAAAGGAAAGATTTCTTTTGAAGCTCCAATGCTATATGCAATTATGTTCTTATTGTTGTTTGCTATTGGAGGTCTTACAGGAATATTCTTAGGTGCACTTTCTGTGGATATTCATTTACATGATACTTATTTTGTTGTAGCGCATTTTGATTATGTTATTATGGGAGGTACTGTTATCGCTTTTTTAGGTGGTTTACATTATTGGTGGCCTAAAATATGGGGACGAATGTATAGTGAAAAGTGGGCTGGAGTTTCTGCAGTTTTACTATTTATTGGGTTTAATTTGACATTTATTCCTCAATTTATTATGGGTTCCCAAGGAATGCCACGTAGATATTGGCAATATGCAGGGATGCAGGATACAGATTTATTTCATTTTTACCACATGCTTTCGACTATAGGCTCTTGGGTTGTAGGCCTATCATTCATTATTATGCTTATCTATTTAGTTCATTCAATAAAGAATGGTAAAGTTGCAGGTAGTAATCCATGGGGAGCTCTTACACTTGAATGGCAAACTCCTTCACCTACTCCAGCGCATAATTTTTTAGAAGAGCCTAAAATCACACATGGACCTTACGCTTATGATAAGGTTGAAGCAGAAAGGACAATTGATTAGATGTCAAATAATCCATATCTCCAACATCATTTTGTAGATTCAGAACAGCAGTATGAAGCATCTAAAATGGGTATGTGGGCTTTTCTTGTTACAGAAGTTTTGACATTTGCAGGTTTGTTCTGTGCATATGCTATATTTAGAGCTTGGAACCCAGGAATGTTTATAAGTGCCAATGAAGCGCTTGATGTAACTATGGGAGCAACTAATACAGTAGTACTGATTACAAGCTCACTAACTATGGCTTTAGCAATTCGTAATGTACAGCTTAATAATAATCGTGGTGCAATAATAAATCTTGTTCTTACACTTATTTTTGCAGGAATGTTTTTAGTTATTAAGTATTTTGAGTATTCTCATAAATTTCACTGCGGACATCTTCCAGGAATGTACTACCATCCTCATATTGCTCCTGATTGCGTATCGATAGGAGGAGAGAATCCTCATGTTTTCTTTAGTATATATTTTATGATGACAGGCTTGCATGGGATTCATGTGGTAGCTGGTATGGTATTAATAACTTGGTTAATTATAAGAACTTCTAAGGGACATTTTAATTCTGCCTATTATACTCCAGTTGAAATTGTTGGTTTATTTTGGCACTTAGTTGACCTTGTATGGATTTTCTTATTTCCACTTCTTTATTTAATAGGATAGATATATGTCAGAACATAAACATCATATAATTTCATTAAAAACATATATGGCTGTATTTGCAGCGCTATTAGTTTGTACATTTTTAACAATTTTAACAGCTAGGCCAGATTTAGTGCCTTTGCTAGGGCTAGAGCGTACATTTTTTGATTTGGGTTCTTTTAATATTGTATTAGCTCTTCTAATTGCATCATTTAAGTCATCTCTTGTATTACTCTTTTTTATGCATTTATACTATGATAATAAAATTAACCTTGCTTTTATTTTAGGTTCGGCTCTATTTCTTGCATTATTTATTGGATTAACTATGATTGATGTTAATAATAGACAAGATTTATATGAAATAAAGGGTAAACTGGTTCATCCTAGTGCTTCTATTTATGATTCTATGATGGATGGACATTCTGGCTCTGATCATTAGAATGTAGATGATGAGAAAATTTAACAATAGAATCATTTTCTGTTTACTCTTTATAATATTTGCGATATTTATTATCACGAAGAAGGAGTCACTACCTCTAGAACCTCTTTATGAAATTCCTTATTTCAGTTATAACGATCAAAATACTAATTCTTTTACTGTAAATAATCTTAAAAATAAAATTTCCATTGTGGATTTCTTTTTCACTTCATGTCAAGGACCTTGTCCTGCAATGAATAGATATATGAGTTATCTAGTTGATGAATTTTCTGAATATTCTGATATACAGTTTGTTAGTTTTTCTGTAGATCCTCATGTTGATTCTTCCAGCCATATTAAAGATTATCTGGATAGAATGGGTCTTAATTATAGTAATTGGTATTTTTTAGAGACTGAGGAACCTTCGATTAAAAGATTGCTAGAAGATGGTTTTAAATTTTCTGCAGATGGTCTTCCTGGTATGCATTCAACTAAATTCATTTTGGTTGATTCTAATGCTTTTATAAGAGGATATTATGATCCTTTTTTGAATGAAGATTTTGAAAAACTTGAGGAACATGCATTGTATCTATTGGAGAATATATAATGTTTAATGCTTATATATCACTTACCAAGCCAAGAATATGCCTTTTAATCTTAATAACGACTTATTTAGGCTATTATCTTGGTCTCCGAAGTATTGGTTCATTTATGATAACTTTTGATGAGTGGCTTGTTTTCTCACACTTACTAATAGGCACACTTTTAAGCTGTGCGGGTGCTTGTACACTTAATCAGGCCATAGAATATAAGTCTGATGCTAAAATGGATAGAACCTCTAAGCGAGCTATACCAATGGGGGAAATTACTCCATTTAATGCACTGTGTTTTGGAATAATCTTATCTTTTTCTGGAATCTTATATCTTTATTTAATGATAAGTATTCTTGTATCATTTTTATCATTTTTAACGGTTTTTTCATATATTGCTGTATATACTCCACTAAAGAGGCTATCATCTTTTAATACACTTGTAGGTGCGATCCCAGGAGCGTTACCTCCTGTAGGAGGTTGGTTCGCTGCAAACACAGAAATTTCATCTGTGGTGGTAGCTTTATTTGCTATACTATTTTGTTGGCAAATCCCTCACTTCTTATCCTTAGCTTATATGTATGCTGATGATTATAAAAAAGGCGGATTTGTAATGCTTCCTAGCCTTTACTCAAATCAGATTCAAACTAGAATCCATATGATTTTCTTTACACTACTACTAGTATTTGTTACTTTTTATCTTTATATCAATAAAATCACAGGCAATATTTATCTTTTTGGTAATACTATTTTATCTGCAATATTTATCTATTCAGTATTAAAATTCTCTATTGATGTTAATAGGAATACAGCTAGACGTGTTTTCTTTGCTTCTATAGTATATCTTCCTATACTTCTTTTGCTCGTTATAGTAAATTCTTGACGCTATAATGTCTTCTTCTAGATTCTATTCAAAATGGTATCAACTAGGCATACTATTAATGATAGTTATGGTTGGGGTTGGTGGTATTACTCGTTTAACTAATTCTGGATTATCTATGGTTGAATGGGAACCTGTCTCTGGTATTATTCCACCATTATCAAGCGATGAATGGGAATCTGAGTTTAATAATTACAAGTCATACCCTGAGTATCAAAAAATTAATTATAATATTAGTATAGAAGATTTTAAGAAGATTTACTTTTGGGAATATACTCATAGAATTTTTGGTCGTATTATAGGGCTCTATTTTTCGCTTCCTTTTCTTGTTTTATTCTTTCGCAGAAAATTAAGTACGAAACAATTTTCTCAAAATTTAATTCTTATTCTTTTTGTTGCTATGCAGGGAATTATTGGTTGGTATATGGTTAGAAGTGGGCTTGTTAGTGAGCCTTATGTAAGTCATTTCCGATTAATGATACATTTTCTTGCTGCTATGATATTAATAGGTTATTGTTACTACTTATATCTAGGGCTTAAAGTAACTCAATCTATTACTGTTAGTATATCAAGGAGGCATCTTAATATATTTTCATTCTTACTTTTTTTGCAGATAGTATATGGTACTTTTGTAGCAGGTCTAAACGCTGGTTTTGCGTATAATACTTTCCCTTTAATGGCTGGAAGTGTATTTCCATATCACATATTCTCCAGCAATTCATTTATTGAAAATCTCTTTTTCTCACCTTACCCAATACAGTATATTCATAGGATATTAGGTACATTACTATTGTTGTATAGTTTATATATATTTTTTCTTGAATTTAAAAAAGGAAAGAATACTTCTTTAAAATCAGTAGAATTACAGCTTTGTAGTTTAGTTATTGTCCAGTTCTTTCTAGGAGTCACCACGCTTATTTGGTCAGTTCCACTATTTACAGCTCTTCTACATCAATTAAACACCTGTTTAATTGTAATCAAATGTATTGAATTACATTTCTATTCTTATAATAATTAGTAATATATAACTATATAAGAAGAGAATGCTACTTCGGGACAGTATCCACAAGATCCACATGTTGGTGGAGCTACACATGCCCCTCCACTGACACGACATGCATCGTAATCAATAATATTTTCATCTCCAATAAATATTGCATCTGTTATATCAGTAACAAAAGGATCAACATCAAGTCCTGGGCACCAACCAGCTCTACCATATCCCCATGTTCCATATTGATTGGGAACTGTACCTTCTAGAATCATCTCATTTGACATGCAGTGAGTTGTAGTACCAGCTGTAGGAAAGTCTATATCAAAATCAAGCGTACCTCCATTAATCTGAAATAGATGTCGTGAATTACAAAATTCACAGCAGTTATAACAGGTCATATCACCCCATCCATGCCCAGTTATAAGAGAGACGAATTCAACTTTAGTTGCATTCTCTGGTATGAAAAAAGGAGTGACTGGTCTGTTATCTCCATAATCGGGATTAAATTGAACTGTTCCATTCCATATAGGAATAAATTCCTTTGGTGTAGCAGAATTATCATCATTATGATAAAATCTAAATCTTAGGGTAATTAAACTATTTGGCCATCCAGATTCTTGAAATTTGATTGTTTTTAGTCCTCCTGGCTGGATATGAGATAACATAGGGGATATATTAGTTAAATGATGTGGTTGTCTATCAAATGGAGTTATCCATCTAGCACTTTCATAACAATTAGACCCATCTTCATCACATATATACATATGTGCAATTCGATCATAGTCATCACATCCAGCATCACTATAATTCATATTAGCATCAGGACACCCTCTTAAAAGCTCCACAGACATTCCTGAGTAGTTAGAAAGCTCTTCATTTGAAGGAAATTCTACTACTGTAGATATTGATGCAGCCCAACCACCAGTATAATGATCTCTTTCCCAAACTGTAATTTCATCATATGTGCTTTCATCTTCAGAAAGGCTGTTCCATTCAGAATTAAAATATATAGCTTCATGAGAAATATATTTTACATACGTTCCAGTAAAACCATTTGGGTTTCCTAGGTACCCAATTTCTCTAATTCTCTGGAAACGATCTATGGCAACAGCCCTTCTTCCTTGAAGAGCTTCTGTAAGCCAATTATCAAATCCTGATACTTTTGTAGGTACAAAGTGAAGGTGTCTATTCCAATGGGCAGCTAAATCATCGCTCATATTCTCTAGAATTTCATCGTAGGATGCCTTTATTCCATTAATATCACTTACAAATGTAGGTCTATCAGAAACAAAGAAATAATGTACATTCTCAGGAGAATTTAAAAGAAAATTTTCCCTGTCGGATGCATTCCATAAAGAAGAGGATCCTGACGCCCCTGAATAGGATATAAAAATATATGTATCTTCACCGTTCCATTTCTCCTCAAATGACCACATAGGGTTGGCTGGAGTAAGAATATTATTAACTATTAGTATTATATCAAGCACATCCACCTCGCCATCATTGTTTAAATCTGATTCCGGATTATAATCTCCAGCGAGAACATAGGAAACAGTTAAAATAATATCTTGAACGTTAACAATTTCATCTCCATTAACATCTCCGTTTAGAACAGAGTTTAAATCACTTATAGTGAATGGTCCAGCAATATCAAAATACTCGACTCCATAAGGCCCAGGATTAAAGTCTTGGGCTTGTAGTGAAAAAGAAGAGCATAAAATTATTAAAAACATATTTATTTTATAATTCATAAACGATATCCTATGTTTGTTTTTATAAACAGTTAGCATAAATTTAACACAATTAAAGTAAAAAAGATATATTCATAATTATAAAACTTATTCTGCGATGATAATTTTAATTTCTATAATATCCGTATTTATTAATCAGATATATGCTAATAATTTTGAGGCGTATGAATCATTTAATACTGTACTTGAAAATTATGTTGATAGTACTGGCATGATTAATTATAAAGGGATACGAGAAAATCCATATTCTTTTAGTGAATATTTTGATTTCATAGAGAGTGTTAGTCCACGAAGTCATCCATCTTATTTTAAAAGTAAAGAGGATCAAATGGCTTATTGGATTAATGCTTACAACGCACTTACCGTTAAGATTATGATGGATAACCCTAAGGCTAATAGCATCTTAGATATGTCAAGTTTTTTAATATTTAAAAAGAGGTTTATAGTAGGAGGAGAAAAAATATCTTTAGATAAAATTGAGCATAAAATTTTAAGAAAAGATTTTAAAGACCCTAGAATTCATTTTGCTATTAATTGCGCATCATTAAGTTGTCCTCCTCTTGGTAATAGAATCTTTTTAGGAGAGATTTTAGATAAGCAACTTAATGAAAAAACAAGAAGTTTTATTAATAATACTACCAATGTACGGATTGATCATGATGAAAAGGTTATATATTTAAGTAAAATATTTAAATGGTTTGCTAAGGATTTCAATAATGTTCTTTTATTTGTGTCAAAATATCTCTCAAACGAAGAATCTTATGATATTATTAAGGAATATCAAATAAAATATTTTGATTATGATTGGAGCTTAAATGAGTCAAAGTAATTTAGATTTAATTGATTATAATATATTGATATTAAATAGGTTCCTTAATTTAATTGATCTTCTTGACCAGCCTAGATGGATTAAAAAAAATAAATCTATCAATAATGAATCAGTTTCACGGCATGTAAGGCATGTATATAATTTTTATGAATGTTTTCTTTGTGGATTTAATAGTAGAAAAATTAATTATGATGCTAGAGTTAGAGATAATCTATTTGAGAAGGATATATCTTATGCACGCATAAAAATTTCAACCCTCATAAAAGAATTTTCTCTTATAGATAGTGAGGATTTCACCTTAGAAATATTACTAAATAATTCAATTGCAAATAGTAAGATAAATTCGACACTTAGAAGAGAGCTAATGGGGTTGATTGATCACTCTATACATCATGGCCATATTCTACAGATAGCTATAAAAAATGAATTTAAAGACATTGATTTTAAAGATAAATTTTATTCTCCTTCTACATTGGAATCTTCGACTTGTGTAAAGTAAGTATCTATTCTAATGATAAAGGTTTTACTCTAACCTCAAGTCGAGATATATCAAAAGCTAGAAAACATAGTATACCCCCTAGAATTCTAAATATTAATGGTATTAAAATATTATCACCTACAGATCCTGAAGGTGGAGGTTCTTGGATTGGAATCTCATCAGATTTGGCGGCTTGCTTACTTAATCATTCTGGATATAATATTATGGGTAAAAAAAGTAGGGGTTTATTATTAATTAAATTATTATCAAAAGAATTTGAAATTTCTAATATCACTGATTTTGTTAAAGACTACTCTCCTTTTATATTAGTTCTAATTGATTTCTATTCTAATTCTAAATATCAGTATATATGGGATGGGAAAAAGTTTTCTTCTCTATCTATTATAGAAGATCAAAAGATTTTTTTATCTACAACAATATATACTCAAAAAGAGATAGATTTTTACATTCATTAGGTTCACATTGACTAGATGTTATGTT
>CAZKFO010000019.1:14266-18346 GCA_964552145.1 uncultured bacterium
ATGCCGATCTGACTCCAGAAAATATTTATAATTATCACCTTTCTAAAAGTAATTTGCACTCCTCAGTTAATCAAAAGACTACGAGCATTACACAGATATCGAATATAGATAAAACATCTATGAGATATACTGATTTAATGAATAGAGAAGAGCACCTTTTAAGTTTGTAAAACTTCTTCATAAAATATAAAGAAATATCTTTTTGAATATCATAGGTCTTATTAAATTTATTGATTGATAATGAGAATCAGTCTCATTAATTGCTTCATTATGCTTTATATAGTTTATATTATATTATTTGTTCAAAATCTCTTCGCTCAAGAAGGGTATAGCATATCAGGTATAGTTTATAATGAGAAACATGTCCCCGTAGAAAGTGCAACCATTGCCTTACAAAATTCAAATATATATAGGGTTACCGATGATACAGGCTATTTTTCTATTCCAGTTGAGAATGAAGGTCAGTATATCATTGAAATTAGTTATATAGGATATGATGATTTGAAGTTTACTTTAAAAACTTCTAACTCTAAGCCAGAAAAGATTACTCTACTTGTTAGACCTATTAATAAAGAACAAGTTGTGATTACTTCAAATAAGAAAGAAACAAATATTAAGGATACTCCTATTATTACTCATGTAATTAGAAGAGAAGATCTTAATAAAACAAGTTATTCTACATTTGATGAGCTAATAGAATTTGCTATGCCCAATATCCAATCTAGCCACGATAATCATGGTGAAGATAAAATTAAAATTCAAGGACTTGATAATAAGTATACAACTTTCTTAATCAATGGTAATAAGGTTAGGGGAGAATTTGCAGGTAATATTGATTTTTCTCAGTTTAATATCAATAATATAGAAAGAGTAGAAATTATTAGAGGTGGACTATCAACTGTTTATGGGTCTGGAGCCATAGGAGGGGTAGTTAATATAATAACTAAAGATAATCCAGATGTTTTTTGGTTTGGTGTTAACAGCTTTTATGATGTTCCTAAAATATTTTCTAATTCATTAGAGTTTGGTGGGAAATATAAAAAAATCAGTTATGGTGGAAATATTAATTATAGCCAATCAGATGGATATGATCTTACACCAGATGAGTTTGGGACTGCAAGTTTCTCTATTAATAAAACTTTAGATGGATATGATTCTTTTTCATTAAATCAATCCCTTGCTTTTACTCCTTCTTCAACATCTCATTTAAAAATTAATTATAAGTACTATTTGAAAAATATTTATAAATATCAATTTATTAGTAATGATAATAAGACTTATCTACAAGATGCTCTTCCTGTTTTTTCAAGCAATACCTTTGAAATTCTTTATAGTAAGAATCTAGCTGTAGATTCAAAAGTATCTCTAAACTATCAAAGTGAAAAATATTTAAAGTCATTCTATTTACCATATTATTATGAGCAGAATAATAGTTACTCTATTAATGGAGATACTTTTTTATGGAGTTCTCCTTCAACGTCAACGTTCTCAATATTATATAGTTCTATAATCAATAACCATTCTATTGTTACAGGTTTAGACTATGTTTACCAGTCATATTTGAGCTCTAACATATTTTCATCAAATGATTTAGATATTATAGTAGAATCAATATTTGCAGAAGATGCTACGAAAAAGATGAGTGAAATCTCTTTTTTTCTACTTGATAATTTTATTTTTAAAGATATAGATGTTTGTTTAGGTGCAAGAGTTAATTACCATTCAGTCCACAAGACAAGGATATTACCTTCAATTTCTCTCATGAAAACTATTAGCTATAATACTTATAGATTCAATTATAGTCAGAATTATCGAATTCCATCTCTAAAGGAGATGTATTATAAGTACGAAGATCATGGTGCGGGATTTCCAGTTATTGGGAATGAGAATCTTAATCCTTCAATGTCTAATTACTATAGTATCTCTTTTGAATCTAGGAAGTATCTTAATAATTCTATTGAGTTTTACTATAATGATTTATCTAATATGATTGCAAATAAATTTGTTGATGATGATGGTGAAACAGTATATAAATATATTAATTATAAGAATGTCAGTTTGTATGGAGCTAATATGAGCGTATCATTAAACTTATCAGACAATTTATTAATTACTTCTATTTATACATTTACGGATGGAAAAATTAATTATGAAGATGCGTCAGACAACTATCAAGATGTTTTGGATGGGATTAGCACTCATTCGATGAATTTCAATCTTAGATATAGTTTCTTCCAGGATTGGAGTGCTTTGTTCTCTTTAAAGTTTAATAGTAGTAAAACAATTGATAGCAGTCTTGAAGATGAAGTTAACCTTCGCAATGAACTAGAATTACCAGCTTATAGTATTTTGAATATAAGTTTTACTAGAAGCATGAAAAAGGGAAGCTATATTAAATTTGGTGTTAAAAATATACTTGATTATTCTGATGTAAATAATAAAGAGGGACTAGAGGACTTTTTATCAACTTATGAGCCAGGAAGACGTTTTTTTATTAATTTAAATTTTAACTTTTCAAAATGAAAGTAAGTAAAACATTAATTTTCTATTTATCTGTGTTCCTTTTCCTATCATGCAATAGTATCTTTGCTCCTAATTCTCATGGCGAGAGTTTTGGTGACCCTTATCCTGATCCTATAGGAAATTATGAACTTGTTGATGCTACAAGTAGTACTGAATGGAAGTATTATAGGATTACTGATGACAGTTTATTCTATATCCCTATAACTTTTGGAGAATGGGAAGATAATTTAAATTGGGATATTGCATTTCAAAGATATCATATAAGAACTAATAGCGGAGCTTCAGGTAATGGTAGCGGAGGAGCGTATGTTGATTCAGTAGAGACGTGGAATGGTAGTGTATTTAATAATTTAACTGAACTTGACCCTACGCTTATTTATAAAATAGATACAACGATAAATACATTTTATAATGCAATAGATCATTCTTTTTCTGAGGGCATATCAAATTCAGCGCTTGAAACATGGGCTAGGATTGATACAACGAATAATTATGCTATGACGTTTAGTAATAATAAATTTATTATCCGCTCATCTGATGGGCAAAGTTTTTATAAATTTTGGCCTTATGATTACTATGATGAGAATACTACGAGTGGCTATGTCTCACTTGTATATAGCTTAGTTTGCAGATTAGATGTGTGTGGTATCTGTGGGGGAGAGAATACCCAACTAAGTGACTGTAATGATAATTAATACAATAGGATTAATTCTATTGTACTAATTACTTAGACATATGGCTTTTATTTAAACTTTTTTGTAATATTTTCTAGCCAAGAAGTCATTTGATCTTCACATTTTTCTTCTTCATTGTCATAATCTAACCCTAGGCCTAGTAACTTCCCATTATCTAAGGAGATAGAATCTCTGAAATCATAATCTTCAGGGTTACATCGTCCTACTAAATTACCACCTTTAGCCATAAAAGTTTTACCTAACATTCCAATTGCATCTAAGAAGTTGTCTGGATAGCCCACTTGATCTCCACATCCAAAAAAAGCTGCTATTTTACCAGAAAAATCGAGTTCTTCATAATCTTCAAAAATAGAATCCCAATCATCCTGAAGTTCACCGATATTCCATGTTGGACATCCGACAATTAAATTATCATATTCTAACATCTTATCAAGATCATCATCTGCAACATTAAATGAATCAACTTCAAAACCTTCACCTTCAAGATATTCTATCATAAATTCTACTGCAATTTCTGTATTTCCTGATGTACTACCCCAAAATAAACCAATTTTTTTCATTTAAATCTCCTTCTTTAATTATAAAAGGGAGCATAATCGTAGTTTTAGAGAGGTTAGATTATTGAGCTCCCTTTTATATTAACTTGATTATAATCCCCATAAATATAGATATAAATAAGAGAAAAATTATTAAGATATTTTGCTTTGGCACATAAAGCATTGATTTAACAACTTAATCCCCTAACTGATATTGAGAATCATTCTCATTATATAATTTATATCCAAATAATCATATATTCAAAATATTATTTTTTCAAAAAATAAAAATTAATATTCTTGATATATTTTCTTTGAAATAAGAT